>CAJWOS010000062.1 GCA_913044235.1 uncultured Pseudomonadota bacterium | reverse complement strand
GTCAACAAGCTGCGTGGCGGCCTGAAGATCGCCGCCGTCAAGGCGCCGGGCTTCGGTGATCGCCGCAAGGCCATGCTCGAAGACATCGCCATCCTCACCGGTGGCCGGGCCATCATGGAAGACCTCGGTGTGAAGCTCGACGCTCTGCAGCTCTCCGATCTCGGCGAGGCTGCTCGCGTGGCGATCACCAAGGACAGCACCACTATGGTGAAGGGCGCAGGCTCTCGCGACGCCGTCCGCGGTCGCGTGAAGCAGATTCGGGCGCAGATCCGCACGACCACCTCCGACTACGACCGCGAAAAGCTCCAAGAGCGCCTCGCGAAGCTGGTGGGCGGTGTGGCTGTGATCCATGTCGGTGCCGCCACCGAAGTGGAGATGAAGGAAAAGAAGGCCCGCGTCGAAGACGCCCTGAACGCCACCCGCGCAGCCATCGAAGAAGGCGTGGTGCCCGGTGGCGGTGTGGCCCTCGTCCGCAGCCTCAGCGCTCTCGACAACGTCGAAGCAGAGGGTGACGAGGCATTCGGCGTTCAGATCGTCCGTGATGCCATTCAGGAGCCCATCCGCGCCATCGCAGCAAATGCTGGCGTCGATGGCAGCCTTGTGGTCAACAAGGTGCGCAACGGCGAGGGTGCCTTCGGGTACAACGCCGCCAACCACACCTACGGTGACATGGTGGAGATGGGCGTGATCGACCCCACCAAGGTTGTGCGCACCGCGCTCCAGAACGCAGCCTCCGTGGCCAGCCTCCTGCTCACCACCGAAGCCATCATCGCGCAGAAGCCAGAAAAGGCTTCCGGCGGCGGTGGTGACGACATGGGCGGCATGGGCGGCATGGGCGGCATGGGCGGCATGGGTGGAATGGGCGGCATGATGTGAGCCTGCCCCCCCGGCACTCGGCACCCGCGGAGACCTCGGTCTTCGCGGGTGTTCTGCTCTGGGTGCAGTTGCAAGACTTCGCAACGCACCGAAGCCGACAGCCAATCCCTCATCTGGATAGCAGACTCTCCAACCCGGAGAACCGTCATGTCTGGAATCGAGACCGAGCTCAGAGGTACCGCCTGGATCGTCCACATCGCACGTCCTGAGCGCCGCAACGCTCTCGACAAGTCGGCATGGCAAGGCATCCGAGAAGCGGTCGAAGCCATTCCTGATGCGGCTCGTTCCATCATCATCACCGGCGGGACCAAAGTCTTCTCCGCGGGCATGGACCTCAAGATGGACAACCCCCTCCTGATGGAAGTGGGCATGGCCATCGCCTCCAACGATGCCGCGCAGGTACGCGAAATCATCGTCTGGCTCAAGCACTGCCTCGGCGCCCTTCGCGAGGCATCCGTTCCCACCATTGCAGCCATCGAAGGCCCCTGTCTCGGCGGTGGTCTCGAGGTGGCCCTACACTGTGATGTGCGGATCGCCAGCGACTCGGCGGTGTTCGCCATGCCTGAGCCCCGGCTCGGATTTGTGGCCGATGTCGGCGGCACCACCTTCTTGAACCGCCTCATCGGTCCTGGTCGGGCAAGCTGGCTGATCACATCTGGACGCCGCATCGATGCCGACCAAGCCGAGCGCTGGGGCCTCGTGGAGCAGCGCTGCGCCGCCGGCTCCGCCTTGGAAGCTGCACTGGGCCTGTCCCAAGACATGGCTCTGGGCGCCCCCGTCGCCATGCAAAACAGCCTGAAATTGCTGCGAGCCGAACCTCCCGGTGCGCTCCAAAACGAAACGGAAGCCGGCATCCGACCGATCCTCGCCGGCGAGGTCATGGAGGCGATGACGGCCCGCATGGAAAAACGCGCACCTGCATGGTGCCCCTCCGAAGCCTGAGCCGGGATACGCGCCCCCTCGTCTCACCTCCCCGGTCGCGTTCATGTCGCTTCGCTCCCGAGTCCACCATCTCCTCGCCAGGCTTCGTGCCTACGTGCGTCATCTCCTCGCCGATGGCGGCGGGTCTCGTCTTGCCGCCAGCACACTCTCCGGTGTGCTGCTGGTGTTCATCTCCGCACCAGCCAACATCCACTGGATGCACTGGCTTTCCTTCGTGCCGATGTTGTGGGCGATGCGCCCCGGCGACCACAAGCGCAACGGAGCCGTCGCGTGGTTCGGCGGATGGGTCGCGATCTTCATCCTGTACTTCTGGATCATCGAGACCATCATCCGGTTCAGTAATGTGCCGTGGATTCTCGCCTTCGCCATCCACCTGATCTTCACCACCCTGTTTTCGCTCCCATACTTGCTGATGGGCCGCGCTACCCAGTGGTTCCGAGAGAGACTGGGACTCGGATGGGTGCTTGCGCTACCGATGCTGTGGGTGGCGATGGAGATGATCCCTACGCTGTTCCCGTACTACCACGGCGTCAGCCAGTATCGCTTTCCGCCCACTTGGCAGCTGGCCAGCGTTCTGGGCGTCACCGCCCTCACCTTTCTCGTTTGGTGGAGCAACGCCATCGCGGCCGAGTTCCTGTACCGAAGGCAAGAAGGGCGTCCGCTTCCCTGGGCAATGCTGGGCGCTTTCCTTGCGCTCTTCGTGGGCAACATCATCTTCGGCGTGAACCGCGAAGCCTCGGTCGAGGCCGTGCTGAGCGAAGCGCCCGTTGTGCGCACAGCATTGATCCAGCACGACACCACCATGGAGATCCGTCTTCACGAGCATCCCGCCAAGACCACCAAAGCGTGGGTGGACTCCACGAGCTCGGTACTGTCCGAAAAGCCCGACCTCGTGATCTGGCCCGAGGGTGCAATCCTCTACAACCCCGACGAGCTCCGAACAGCATCATGGCTCGGAAACCAATCTCCCAAGGACTTCTTCGGCCGCTGGACCCTGGAAAACGACTTTCACCTGCTCATCGGCGGGGGCACCTGGGAGAGTACGGAAGCGCCCGACGGCACCATCTCCGGCACCAGCTACAACTCCGCGTATGGCTATGACCGAACCGGCACCCTGGTGGGCCGCTACGACAAGATGATCCCGCTCCCGTTCGGCGAGTACATCCCATTCGCCGATACGTTCCCTTGGATCGCGCAGCAGATCGAAGGGGTTGGAGACTTCCGCGCCGGCGACATCCCGACCGTCTTTCCCGCACGCACCGCGGAAGGCGTCGAGTACACCTACTCCGTACCCATCTGCTACGAAGCCATCCTCACCCAGGCGATGTGGTGGCTGTACGAGGGCACGACGGACGAGCCGGTCGATCTCTTTGTGGTCATTACCAACGATGCGTGGTTCGGCGACACGTCTTCGCCCCACCAGCACGCCATGCTCACGACCATTCAGGCGATGCAATTCGGCCGCCCAATGGTCCGCAGTGCCTACACGGGTGTGAGCTGGGTTGTGGAGCCGCACGGCCACATCCACGGTGAAACCGGTGTATTTGAAGAGGTCGCCACAATTGAGGAAGTCCGTCTCGGCCAGATCGACACCCTCTTCACCCGAGGCGGGTGGATCTTCCCTTACCTCTGCATTGTCGGCACCATTGGGTGCATCGTCGTTGGACGACGTCGCGCACCAGAGTCTCTCTCCGACGCCCCGGCGGCCTCCCCATCCCTGGAGTCAGTCCCTCCCGCATCGACCTGAGCGCAAGCCGCGACCCTTCCGAAAGATACAATCGGTGTGTCACACCTTCCCCCTTGGACCGTATCGCCCTTGGAATGACGATTTCGTCATCCTCGGGACGGAGCCCAATCCCTGTCCCGACCTCCCGCCGATTCCCCACCGGGTCCCACGGACGAAGCACTCATGCTCGCGATCCAGGCCGGAAATGCCAGTGCCTTCGAGGCTTTGTTTGGACGATACGAGCGCAGCCTCTATGGCTTCCTCGTTCGGCGAACGGGCAGTCGAGATGCCGCGGCGGAGGCCTTTCAGGACACCTTCTTGAAGGTGTACCGCGCCCGCAACACCTGGGACCCGTCGCGACCGGTCAAGCCCTGGCTCTACGGCATCGCAGTCAACACGCTCAAAGATCGCGCTCGCCGACTGCAGCGACGTCCCGAGCCCGTCTCGCTCGAGGACTGGGATGCGCCCACCGCGGAGCGTTCCGGCCGCATCGACGCGCGGCTCGCTCTTGAGCGCGGGATTGCCGAGATGCCCGACAGCCTCCGCGAAGCCTTCGTGCTCGGCGCAGTCCAGGGCTTCGACCACAACGAGGTCGCCTCTACACTGCAGATTTCTCCAGCCAACGCGCGCGCACGCATCAGCCGTGGCCGGGCCTGGCTGAGGCGCTTCCTCGCGGAGGGCTCATGACCGTCCGCCACGACTGTCACTGGGCACAAGCCGTCTTGAGCGGTGAGGCGCCCATGCCCCAAGGTTCTGAAGCTGCGTTCCACCAGGAAGTGCAGGAATGCCCAGAGTGCAGCGCCTTTGCAGCTTCACTCGAAGCGATCGACCACCTCGCAGCCTCTCTACCCGTGCTCGCCGTTCCAACCGACCTGTCCTTGCGCACGCTGGACCGTGTCCGCGCCGAGATGCAGGAAGATACAGCCCCCACATTCACCCAGCGCCCCAACCGGCCCTCACGACGCCGCTCGGTGCTCTTCTGGGGGGGCGCTCTCACCATGGCAGCCGCCGCGGCGCTGTTCGTGATGCCACGCGATCCAGTTCCAGCCCCACCCGAGCGCCTCGTCGCCCGCGGAAGTGCCGCTTCCCTCCCCACGGTTTCACTCAAGATGGCCGTTCATGATGGTGCGGAGCTCCAGCGCCATCGGGCAGACCAGAAGTATCCGTCGGGCACCCGGGTGCAGTTCCGAGTCGGCCTCGATCAGGCAGCCGAGGTCGCGCTGCTCCGGGTTGCTGACGACCGGGTAGACGTGGTCACGCGCACCTCTATGAACCAGGGAGATCAGGACATCTTGCTCGGATCCAACCCACTCGCTTGGGAAGTGGAGCCCGGAGAAGGCAGCGCCCACTTCGTCGTGCTGGCCGGTCCCAAAGGCGCGATGCCCGATGACCTCACCGAAGTGGTGGGCAGCGATGCAGGAAACGTAGGGTCCCAGCCGGGACCCTGCGCCACCGTGACCGCGCTCGCGTGCGACCAACGCTTGCTCCAGGTATCTCCATGACACCGCTCCTCGCCTCGGCCTTCGCGGGCCTCTCGCTGCTCAGTTCTGCCAGCGCAGGCGTGGTCTCGGCCGACCGCAGTCGCGATGGCGCTGGGGGCGCAGATGTGTGGGAACCTCGCCGTGTGGCGGTCCTGATTGGCGTCCAAGACTACTCAGACCCCACGCTAAACGGACTGAAGTTCCCCGAAAAGGATGCACGCGATCTGGGCGATGTACTCCAGGCAGAGGACGTCGGTGGATTTGACCACGTCTTCGTGATCTCGGGCGCCGCTTCCACCACTGCTGAAGGCATCCGTCGCGCGCTCGCGGTCGCAACGGCCGACCTTCAACGCGACGACACGTTCTTCCTCTACCTCTCGGGCCATGGCACCCTCACCATCGATCCACGCGAAGGCAGCAAGCTCTGGTTCCTGCCGAGTGATGCGCGTCTGGCCAATCCAGAAGACACGGGCATCGCCATCGCGGAGCTCGAAAATCTTGTGAATGCCCAGCCTGCACGTCGTCGGGTCCTGGTGATGGACACCTGCCACAACGGACGTGATGCCGGCTCGCTGTCCGGCCGGTCTGCAGTCAATGACCCCACCGCCCAGCTGCTCGCCGGTCTACGTGGAGAAGCCCCAGCACCGCGCAGTCTTCGCGCCGTCTCCGAGAGCGAGGCACGGCTGTTCGCCGCCCAGTACCATCAACCTGCGATGGAAGACCCCGCGCTGGAAAATGGCGTCTATACCCACTTCCTGCTGGATGCCCTCACCACGGGGAAAAATGACGCCGACCTCGACCGTGATGGCCTGGTCGACGTGGTCGAAGCCCACGACTATGCACGCGACCACACGATCCGGCACACGGGCGGCATCCAAGTACCGCGCGCCGAGTACCGAATCGTGGGCCATGAAGAGATCTATCTCTCCGGAGACCCGAGCCGACGCTCCAGCGCAGAGCAGGCTCTCCTCACCGCCTGCGACGAGATCTTGTCCAAAGCAAGGCTGTTGGTGGACGGAACTCCGCGCGGCGCGATGCCCGGGCTTACCGCCATCGACCCCGGCCGACATCGTCTCGAGCTTCAGGATGCCTCGGGTGCGGTCCTCGCACGGAAAACCGTTCACCTCGATGCCGGTGCCACGCTGCCCATTGAGACCCTCCTCGACGGCACACGCGGCTCGCAAGTGACCATCGGTCTCGGCACAGTCTCTCACCATGGAGCCGCGCAGCCCTGGTTTCACGCAGTGACCCCCGAGCTCGAGCTGCAATGGCTGGAGCCCGTTCACCTCAGCAGTCGATGGCGACCCGTATTCCACGTACGCACCGATGGCTGGAGGGGCACGGTCGGCGAGCAGGGCGACCCTGCAGGCAGCTTGCCCATCACCGCCGGCTCCACTGCCACCGGCCTCAGCTTGGGGCTGCGCTGGAAGGACTGGTCCCTCGGCCCCCAGGGAGAATTGCTGATTCCCTGGCGTGTCTTCGAAGACTACGGAGCGACCGAGACGCTCGACGACAGCACCGCACTGGAGACCAGCACCCGGCGACAGATGCAAGCCACAGCGGCCGTCGGGGGTCGACTGTTGTGGACCCGGGCTGTGGGCGATCAGGTCTTCGCCCTACGCGCAGATTCTCGCTGGGCGCCGTACACCGTCGATACAACCCGCCTCGGGATGTGGCACCATGGGGTGTCCTTGGCATGGGCCCCCTCGGCCCAACGCTGACACCCTCGAACTGCAACGACCGACCTCGCACACGGTCTGGAGCAGACGTGCCCCGTCCCTCTGGTGCCTACAGTCCCCTCGCAGTGGCCCTTCTGTGCGCCTGTGACCCACTGGCTTCGTACCATGGTGCGCCAACCATCGACGCCAAAGAGGATGCCGAGGCGCTGCTCGTTGTGCATCCCACTTCACTCGATTTCGGCACGGTCCCGGTCACCGGGGAGTCTGTGGTTCGGGTGCTCAACCTCGAGAATCCCAGCCAGACGGACCTCATTGTCTACGGACACGACCAACCCAGCGGGCTCTACGGTGACGACACATCCGTGTTTCGGTTCGACACCGCCCCACTGGTACCGCTCGCCCCCGGTGAATCCATCAGCGTCCCTGTGCATTTCTCACCGCACACCGATGGCATCTGGGAGGCTGCCCTCGAGGTGAACCCTGGCGGTCAGTCCATCCTCATACGCGGCGCCGGCTCCGCGCCCGTCATCGGCGTGGGACCCACCGAAACCCCGGTCGCACCGATTGGATGTACCGTCAGCACGAGCATGCGCATCGCCAACCAGGGAAGCGCCGCCCTCGAGCTCGACGCCATCGCGTTGGACGACCCCTGGGATGCATGGGGCCTCGACACCTCCGCACTGCCGGCCACCATCGCGCCGGGCAGTACGCTCACCGTCCAAGCTGACTTCACACCGCGCTACGCCGACGACACCTACGGTGCCCGCCCCGCCAATGCGACCATCCACTCCAACGACCCGGCCGCACCACAGGCTCCGGTGCCGCTCTACGGCGAAGCGGAACAGCTCACCTTAGTGCGCGAAAACTTCACCTACGCTGTGAGCAACGACATCGATCTGCTCGTGGTGGCCGACACTTCACATGTGGTGCAGGGCTGGCTGCCCAATGTGAAAGCCGCGATGGCTCCTCTCGTATTTGGGCTCGAAGACGCCGGCGCCTCCCTCCAGACGGCCGTGGTCACCGGCGCCTCGCCCTGCCCATCGACCGTTCCCATTTATGCAGACTCCAGCACCGACCTGGAACAGCGGGTGGACCATCTCGCTCTTGGCCTGAGCGGTGATGCCGGTACCGCATACAACCAGCTCGGCATTCTCGCGGGGCTCAGTCTCGATCAGGCCGGCGCCGGTGGCTGCCTGGAAGGGTTCCTGCGCCCCAACTCCAGGCTGCATGTGCTGCTTGTGACTGGGGTTGCCGACGTCTCGACTGAAGATGCCATTGAGCAGGTAGACTTGATGCGAGAAGCACTCGACGAAGCCCACTTGCTCGATGAGCACCGGTTCAAGGTCTCTGCGCTCATGGGCACCGACGCCAGCATCTGTCTGGGTGCCGTCTTCAGCGCCTCCTACCTCTCCATCGTCGAAAGTACCGGTGGAACTGTGGTGAACCTCTGCTCGAGTGCGCTGGGAACCGACATCAAGGCCATCCGCGACAACGCCCTGCAAGGCCTTGAGGCCGCCTATACGTACCCGCTGGTGCGGTCACCCATCGCCGAAAGCATCCGTGTTCGGGTCGACAATGAGCCCTGGACCGACTTCCAGTATTCGGCCGAGACCAACACGGTGCTGTTTGATGGGCCTGACATCCCCGGCGTGAACTCCAACGTGGAGATCGAGTACCGGGAGCAGCAAGACTGCCTACCCGGTGAGTGAGCCCCCCAGCAGGTGCCAGGATCTATCCGCTGATCCAGTCCACTAGGCGACTCGCCAGGAGCACCTCGGCTACCGCCACCGGGATGTATCCGATGAACGATCCCAACGCATAATTCCGGAATGGGATCCGCATCGCGCCCATCAATGCCGACAGCGGAAAGAACGAAAAGAACACCAGTCGTGCGGCAATCACGGTGGTCAGGCCGCCACGACACAGACGCTCCTCCCAGACCAACACCCGCGCGGGTATCCGAGCACGCAGCGCATCGGGCGCCAACACCCGTCCAAATCCGTAGGAGGTGACGGAGCTGAGGTTGAGCCCAAGCTGGGTCCAGACAATGGCCTCGGTCGCAGGCCAGACCAGGCCGGCCACAACAAGGAACAGATGCGCAGAGACCCCGATGGGTTGCAGGAGCCCAAACGCCAGCACGTACACGATGGGGCCGGTGGTCCCCGCCGACTCCACCATCAAGCGCAACCCCGCGAGGTCGAGCGCCTCCAGCTGGCCAGTTCCCCAAGCCCAGCCCACCGCAATTGCGACCGCCGATACAAGCAATCCGCGCGCCCAAATGGGCAAGCGAGCATCGGGCGAGGACACCGGTTCCGTGGATTCCAATTCCGCTCCATCAAGGGTCGATCGGACAGGCACGCGCCCCTAATCGACCACACTCGGTTCAGGCATCTTTCACACCACCTGCAGTCGCGCGCATCTCGGCTTCCGCAGAAGGGGCAGCCCCCTCCCCCACGAGACCGGCTACAGTCTCGACGTTCCACCGAAACGGGATGCACCCATGACCCTCGACCTCGCTTCTGTGCCTGTCATCGATCGCTCCCTCCGAGAGGAGCTCGACATGGTGGGTGGGCCGCAATTGCATCCACGCTTGGTCGGCATCTTCATGGAAGACGTTCAGGCCATGCGAACTGAGCTCGATGCGGCGCTCCACATCGAGGATGCTCCAGCAGCAAAGCGGATTGCCCATCGAGTCAAGGGTGGCGCCGCAGCCATTGGAGCCCGTCGCGTTGCCATGGTCGCCAGCGCCTTGGAGTCTGCCGCCCGCGAAGGCTCTCTCGCCTCTGCGCAAGCACTCCGACCGCAACTCGATGTGGAGCTCGACGCACTTGCCCGAGCGTGAAGCCCCCATGCCATGGCCCCTGAACGGGCGTATCGAGCCTCGTCCAAGGGGTTTTCTGCCCGCATCAAAAGGCCCCACAGAAGGACCGTCCGACCAAGGATGGCAGGCATCCCGATGGCCAGTGGCGGCGCCCATTTGCCTGCAGCGCTCATGAACACGCTCCATCTCACCTTCGACCCGAGTGTGGGCTCACCCCAGACACTCCGGGAGCGACCATTTCTCGAGGCTCTGCTCGCAGCAGCCCAAGCAGCCCCTGAGTGGCCACAGTGGTTTCGATCCGTGGTGGTGGTGTCCGCACACCGCCAACACCACACGTGGCCAGCCCTCGACGCCGCATCCCCTCCCATCTTGATCGTGGCACTCGGCGACGAGAACGGCCAGGTTCGACCGGAGCTTCGTGCTCGAGGGGCTGCACTGCTTCAGAGCTACGTCTCAACCCACCACAAGCCGGGGCCACCGGTGCTGCGCCTTCCGCTCGGTCCCGGCCCCGCAACCGCTCCACCTGTGTCTGTGCCCTGGGCCGAGCGGTCCGTCGACGTGGCCTTTTTGGGACACCTCCACGCTCGACGGTGGGACTTTGCCCGCAGCCTGAATGCCGTCCGGCCGGTCTTCCGGCACCTGCCCGACCGCGCCTTGCCACTGGTTCGCCCATGGGCACTCCAGCACGTGTCCGCCGCTCCATTTCGATTCCACATCCAATGGACCCGCCGCTTCGGGAACGGCATCGACCATCCCACCTACCTGAGCCTCCTCGCCCAAACGCGCATCGCGCTGGTGCCTCGTGGATTCAAGCAGATCGAGACTTTTCGGCATCACGAAGCGGCACGTGCGGGCTGTGTGATGGTGGGGGCACCGCTCGCTCCTTACCCCGTGATTCCCGGACCACAGCACGGATCACTGCTGGACCGCTTGCGCGCGCTCCTCAATGCCCCCGACACGCTCGAGCAACACCATCGGGCGGTTCAGCAAGCGTGGCGGCAACACGGGACACCGTCTGCGGTCGGCCGGTTCCTTGCAGCGGAGCTGGGCCGCCGCATGTCAAAGCAGCCACCAAGCCCATGAATGCACCCGAATCGCTCACCGATAGATGCTCTGGACATCCGCGCCCGGCCACACCACTTCGCAGCCCTCACGCGCCGCGGTCCGCTCAGCGCGCGCCGGCCCGACGGCCGAGCTGTCGGAGCCAGATCCCCATGGTCAGGGAAATGCCGATGATGAAGAGGCTGGTGAACTGCCCGTTGGTCATCCAGCCATCGAGCACGTAGCCCCGCTCCCCGTCACACCGAAGGGTCTCCACGAAAATCCGCCATAATCCGTACAAGACACCAAATATGGCCATCACGGATCCATCGAAGTGCTTCCATCGCAGCCGATAGAGTGTCAGTCCGCCAAACAACACCACAAGGGCGAACAACGACTCGTAGAGCTGCGTGGGATGCCGAGCGATGTCTGGTGGTGCAATCGCTTCCGCCGGAAACGAGACGCCCCAGGGCAGCTCCGTCGGACACCCGTAGCAACATCCAACGAGAAAGCAGCCCAGGCGGGCGAATCCGATGCCCACTCCAATGAACGGGGCTGCGTGGTCCGCCACCCGAGCCAGTGGAAGCTTGTGGAGTCGCCCCCAGATCACACATGCCGCAACAGCGCAGACAAATCCCCCGTAAAACACATAGCCACCGTCGCGGAGCGCCAGAGCCGACCAGGGATCACTCGCGAACTTCTCACCCCAGTGTGTACGGACGTACTCGAGGCGTCCGCCGAGCACACCAAATGCGAACGACAGCAAGCCGAAGTCGTACAGACGTGTGCGCGGGATGCCGTCCAGGCTCGCGGTATGTGCCGCTCCGAACGCGCCCACAAGGATGCCGAGCGCGAGCATGAACCCATACCCGTAGATCGGAAACCCACCGGGCAGTACGAAGAGGACGGGATGCAAGCCTGCTTCCGGTCAGGACGCTTCAGCAGTGTCCGCTTCGGGCGGCTCGGGCTCTGCTTCGTCGTCGATCTCTTCTTCCAAGAACATCCAGTGAATGACGAACATCCCCATCCCGACCACAATAGCGGCATCCGCGATGTTGAAGCTCGGCCACTCCGCTGAGCCGTACCAGGACGACTCAAGCCAGTTCTTCAGGGTGGGGTTCTCGGTGTAGACCCGGATGAAGTCGGTCACGGACTGTTTCATCACACGGTCGATGGCGTTGCCGATGGCACCGCTCATGATCAGACCCAGCGCCACATTCTGGAAGCGATCATCGCGGGGAAGCTCGTAGAGCATCCGCCCAAGGACGAACAGCGCGATCAGCGTGAAGACGCCGAAGAAGTACATGCGGTAGTCGGAGCTGCCAAACATCCCGAACGCAGCACCCGGATTTTCGGCGTGCACGAAGGACAGGAAGCCATCGATGACCTTGATTTCGTCGCGCAACGGCCCGATGTTCCGCTGAACGAGAATCTTGGTCCATTGGTCGATCGCAGTGAATACGACCGTGACCACTGCAAACAAGATGTACTTGCCGGGGGTCTGCTCAGCTCGGAGGTCAGCGACCTCTTCGGCTTCCGGAGTGTGTTCAGCCAAGCCGCCTCCTCAGGATGGTCGGACCGCCAGCGTGCGTCGCGCCCCTTAGCCACCCGTCCAGAGACAGGCAAAGCCCGTCTCGCGAACGATTCCATCGCACAGACCTTCAGATGGCGTAGAAGCGACCGATGCACTACAAGGTGAAAATGAACAGACGGACCAGTATCGCTGCATTGATGGCTATGAGCTGCGCCACGGAACGCGCGCCTGAAGCCGACCGCAACGTTGCGGCTGTCTCAGAACTCCTCGATGCGCTCGACGTGGAACGCACCCTCAGCCTTGCGCTTGACCCGGAGTCCGCACTCCAGCTCGACCAAGGCTGTCAGGCCGAGCCTGTTGCCTCCGCGCGCGCAAACGGCCCGATGCCCGTCGAAGAAGTGACCCGCTGGGAAGGCCCTTGCCAGCTTCAAGATGGCGCGATGCTCGAGGGGTCTCTGACCCTCACCCGAACTGCCGACAGTCAGGTACTCAGCGCCGAGTCGCTGGCCATTGTCGAACAGGGCTCCGTCGAGGTGCTCCTCTCGGGCGCCATGGAGATGTCGCGTATCGACGACCTCGTGGAGCTCAACGTGGCCATGCATGGCTGCGGTGCGCTCGGCGGCTCCTGCGGCTCGACCAGCCCACCCTCCACGGTCGGCATCGACCTCGAGTACTCGATCTTCCCGATGGACACCTATCCCCGCGCATACTCGGTGAGCGTGGGCGGCGCGGTCGATGGCGAGACGATGATCGTCAGCGTTGAGGGCGCATGGAAGACCGAGCAGACCCTGTGTGACACCGAACCCATCGAAGGTTCCCTGGTCCTCGACACTCTTCCTCGACAGACCCTCACCCTTGAGGGGAGCGGGCCGTGCGACGGATGTGTGGGATGGCAGGTCGAAGGCGTTGCCGTCGCGCCCTTCTGCTTGGAAAACGCCTGGTAAGACAGCGGCGCCCCTACTCGGCTCCCATCGCCTGGAGAGCCGCAAAGACCCGCTCCGCGAGCTTCGGTCCAAAGCCCGGTACCTCTGCAAGCTGGGCCGCTGAGGCCGTGCGCACCGCAGCCGCACTCTCGAAGTGCCGCAGCAACGCCTTGCGCCGTGTGGGGCCCACACCCGGCAAGCCGTCCAGTCCACTGCTCAAGGTGCGCCGGTTCCGCACCTTTCGGTGATACCGCACCGCGCTGTTGTGGGTCTCGTCGCGCAGGTGCTGCACCAGACGCAGCGCCCGGCTGTTGTGGGGGAGACGCACGGCGTTTTTCACCTCGGGAAGCACCAGCCGGTCAGGCGTCTCGCGGTCTCCCCGACGCCGCTCCGTGCGAGGCTTCACAATGCCGATGATCGGCACCATTGGTCGATGGTCCACGGGTCGATCGGTCTGATCGGCCACGCCCAGCTCCCGCATCACCGCGCGCGCAGCCGAGAGCTGACCCTTGCCACCATCCACAACGATCAAGTCCGGCAGGTCGCCCTCCTGTAGCCCCCGTCGCAGTCGACGCCCCAGCACCTCGGCCATCGACGCATAGTCGTCTGCGCCCTCGACCGTCCGAATTCGGTACCGGCGATACAGCGCACGAGCGGGCTCTCCATCTACAAAGACCGCCATGGATGCCACGGGGTCGGTTCCCTGGATGTTCGAGTTGTCGAAGCACTCCATCCGACGCGGCAGACGGGGTAACAGCGCCACGCGCTGAAGCTCTTCGAGGCCCACGGCCCGACGAGCAGCTGCGTCTTCCCGCCGCTGCCACGCGGAGCGCGCATTCTCCACCGCCAGCTCCACGAGGCGGGTCTTCTTGCCGCGCTGCGGAACCCGGACCCGCACTGCCGCACGCCGTCGCTCGGTCAGAAGCTCCGCCAGAGCCTCACCATCGTCCAGGGCATGCGAGACGAGGATCTCGACCGGAATGTCGACGGAGTCGGCGTACCAGGTGTTCAGCACCGAAGAGAGGAGTTCTCCGTCGAGACCTGGGTGATCGGTAAACGGCAGTATGACGGCTTCTTGCATCATCCCGTGCCGAACCGGAAGCAGCGCGACAGCGCCGCCCGACTCTCCGCGATGCAGTCCCCAGACATCGCGAACTCCCAGCTTGTTGTCGGCGACGGACTTTCGCTCGAGCGCAGTCTGGATCGCCGCGATGGTGTCCCGGAGCGTGGCGGCGCGCTCAAACTCCAAGCCCTCGGCCGCAGCGGTCATCGACGTGCGAAGTCGACGCAATAGCTCGTCATCACGCCCCTCCAGAAAGAGGAGACTCTGCTCCACCACCTCTCCGTACTCTTGCTTTGTGCACAAGTCCACGCACGGCGCGATGCATCGTCCCATCTGATGCAGCAGGCAGGGTCGCTTGCGGCTGTGGAGCTCGCGGTCTGAGCAGGTCCGCATCGGGAATCGTCGCTGGACAAACTCGAGGGTGGACCGTCCACGACTCGCCGAAGTGAACGGGCCAAAGTGGCGGACCTTGCCTCGTCGCTTTTCCACCCGACGCACCAACCGGTATCGTGGCCAGCGGGCTCCAAGATCCAGCTCGAGATGGAGGAAGCTGGAGTCGTCTACCAGCTTGACATTGTAGCGGGGGCGATGCTTCTTGATGAGCGTGTTCTCAAGGACCAGCGCCTCCCGATCCGTCTGGACCACCACCGCATCGACGTCGGCGGCGGCGCGAACCAGAAATCGAACCATCAACCGACCATCTTGCCCGGTGATGTACTGACGCACCCGCGCGCGGATATTGCGGGCTTTGCCCACATACAGCACCCGCCCACGACCATCCCTGAACAAGTAGACACCTGGTGCTCGCGGCAGCTGATCTGCACGGGCGGCCAGGTCGGTGAGCTCGGCGGGCGTGGCACACATGCCCAGGAGCCTATCCGGCTGAGTTGAAGAGCCCGGTCTGGGTGTACAGCCAAAGGCCAATCAGCGAGAAAAGTCCGGCAAGGAAGAGGAGCAACATCGGCCAATTTCCGCGTGATGGCCCAATGTGTTCCATCTCTCGCACAGGCTCCTGACCCATTTCTCGGCGAAGCTCGGAGAGCGGTCGCGCTTCTTCTTCCCACTTGCCTGAGCCAAGCTCGTCTTCACGAGACGCATCGCCGGTCACGCCCTTGATCCCCGCCCATCGGGGCATCTCGTAGTCGGACGCGACCGCGCTTGGGGGGGCTGCGACCGGCGGTGATGGAAAAGCGGGCTGTGGTGACGGCGCCACCACTGCTGGTGGTATCGCCTCGGGTGCAGGCTCTGCGGTCAGGTCCCGCACACCTCGACCCGCGTTGAGTCGCTCCAAGGCCTGGCGCACCGGCTCGGGCACCGTGGTGACCGCGGTTTGTTCATCGTCTTCGAATACCTCGTCGACCGAGTCCTGGTCATGGGTGGCCGGGTCGCTCAGAGAGAGCGATGCAAGCGGCGCGACCGTGTCGACCGTAGGCTCCGACCGGTCGGCGTTCGAGATGTGGGCAAGCAGGGATGCCAGCGCTGGAGCCGCGGATCCCGGATCGTCCACGGACTCCGACTCGAACACAAGCGCCGGATCGGCTTCATCGATCTCGGGCATGCCGGAGCTCGCTGCCGCTTCGTGCTCCGGGGCTTCTGCATCCGCGTCCACACTATCGGCTTCCGCTTCGGCTGGAAGCAAGGAAGCATCGGCATCGAGCGCTTCAAGCTCGTGGTCTTCGGCAACCTCAGCTGGCGGTTCCTCGTCGAAGGTTTGCTCTTCAGGAGCATCTTCGCGTTCTTCGCGCAGATTGTCTGAGGCGACCGCTTCGCCTTCCGAACCCACGTCCGAGGCCACTTCGACTTCGGGCTCGTCTTCGCCGGCCCCTTCCGCTTGGGCACCGTCGCTCTCCAATTCGGTCCCATCATCGTCTTCTTCGGCGTCATCGAACGTTGGCTCGACCATGACGGCAGCCACAGGAGCCTCTTCCGCATCAGGCTCGGACGCAGACGACTCAGACGCAGACGACTCAGACGCAGACGACTCGGAGTCCTGGGACTCCGCTGCTTCGGCTGCCGCAGTGGATTCGCCATCCTCTGGAATCGCCGTCTCACCAGTGGCATCCGCCGGGTCGTGCGCGTGTCCGGTCGCCGTTTCGAGGTCGGCCGGCATCTCCGGAACCATCACCGATGGCCCAGCATCGGCCTTGACAGCAACCGCATCCGCCACAGGAAGCGCCTGTGAGAGCGCCTCCGCGGTCGAGGCGGTGGCGGACTCAGACACTGCGGCGGATGGCTCGCTCGGGCTGGCGTCAGGGGACGGGGAAGAATCGGGCTCACGCGTGGTCGGCAGGGAGACCATCGCCGCAGCGGGCGCGGCTGCCGCCTCCTTGATTGACACCACTGCCGCGGCAACGGAAGCGGCTGCAGGCACAGCAGGCGCTGCTGCTGCAGGCACGGACCGAGCATACGAGGCTGACTCTGCAGCGCGCCGCTTGCTCGGAGCCACCGCCGGCCGATTTGTGACCGGCCGAACGGAGGCTGAGGCCTTGCGAACCATGACCCGTACGCCCGCGCTCGCGCTTGTCTGGCCTGTGTTTGAGGCTCTCGCTCGACTGCCGGCCGAGGCTTCCGGAGCATCGCGGGGATCCGCCGTTCCAGAGTCACTCGACATCGCCGTGCGTGCGGTCGCTGCGAGCACATCCACCGTGGCGGTCAGCGACGAAGAAGTCGAGGTACCCACGCGAGGGATGTGTGTGCCGTGCTCGTTCCAGGGGTGGCGCTCTACCGGTTCCGGCAGTGGCATCGCCCGCGGCAAGAGGCTGGTGTTCCAGTCGGGCCCCAAGGTCTCAACCAGCGCAGTCTCCCACTCCGCGTGTCGGTTCAAAATATAGGAGAGGCTCTGCCGGACCGCTCGACCCGGCTGGAGGCGCAGTCGAGAGCGATCCCGGGAGATGCCACGCATCATCAGGGATAGCGCTGGCTCGTCGATGCGTTCGAGGTCGAGCGCTTCGAGGATGGATGCCAGCTGGATGCAGTCCGTAGCCTGGGCCGTGGCATCGCCGTCCGGCTCCCCTCGCACAGCGGCTGTGAGCGCGGGGCGCACGGTCAGCCGTCCCTCCGTGTCCAAGCCAGTCCATCCAGGATGCAGGGCGCCATGTGCGCCGCCTTGTTCATGGACTTCGGCGAGGGCCGCCGCAAGGTGCCACGCAAATGCTACGCAAGCTCCAGGCGACATCATTCGCCGCAAATCGTCGACCGAGCGGTCCATTCGACCCCGAACAACCACAAATGACCGTAGGCCCTGTTGACCGGTGATGATGCCCGCAAAGGGTCCCCAGACCGGAAGCGCCCGCGCCCTGCGGAGCAACATCTCAGGCCCAAGATACACTTCAGCAGGCCCATCAGGACCTTCGGCCCACCAGTGTTCCACCGCAGCCGACGAGGCCGGCCGACGGGCGGTCAGACGATATCCAGCGTAGGATTTTGCGCGCATGGTGCGCGCGTAACGTCACAGATCCATCAGCGCTCGCGTGGAAATAGAGTCCTCTACCGACAGCGAAGCGGTGTGTACCTTGCGTTGATTCACACGGCAGGGTTCGTTAGCTGGCTGGGCGCAGTCACACGGCGTGAAGTCGTGGGCGGCGCTCGGGGAGCTCCCCCAACCCATGATGCACAGGGGTGCTCCCGCCGAGCGCGCACTCCGGAGTCATCTCCTCGCCATTCGAGTACGATGGCGAGTCTATGAAGAGAATTTGAGGACCGCATGAAACGCGTCGAGACCGCCATCAAGGAAGGCCGCTGTGTTCTGGCCATCGGAACACGTGCACTCGCACAACCAGGCGTGCAGGCCGAGCTTCGCCGCCGCTCCGTCCCGGTCGTTGCACTCGGAAGCAGCACGGTGAGCCCCGCCGTTGCGATCTCGGAGCAGGCGTTGCGGCCCGCCACCGACCATCCGAACGGCATTGTCGTCCTGGTGGAGCCGGAGGCTGCCGATGGTCGTGGCCTCGGGGTTGTGGAGCGAGCCTTCAAGTCTGCAAAGCACAAGCCTCGCCTGGTGATCGCTGCGCGGATGTTCAATCCGTTCGGGCTGCCGATCGGGCTTCGGCTCGCGAAGCTGGAACAAGAAAAGTCCCGAGCGCTCGACTTCATTTCCGCGTTGCCCGCGGAGGGAGCCGCTGCTGCAGCCCCGAGCGCCGACAATGTGGCTCCCGGTGAGGGCCCAGCCAACCGCAAGCCCGCCGCGCGGAAGAAGCCCGCCCGACGGCGAGCACCGCTGCCGGTCTTCGTCGGTCGTGAAGAGGAGCTCGCCACGCTCCACGAGATGCTCACCACTGATGGGGGTCCCATCGTGGTCCATGGCAGCGCAGGCGTTGGTCGGCGCTGGCTGGTAGAGCGCGCGCTTCAAGACACCGAACTGAAGCGAATTCCCGACATCACCTTCGCACGTGGCACGGGCTACGACACGCTGGTCGCCCGACTTGCCATCGCAGCAAAGGCCCTCGGTGACAACCGCATCCATGACGCTCTGACCAACAAGAGCGGCCCGCCCGAACCCAGCGCAATGGCGGCGCTCATTATGGACGTGGTGAGCAGTGATGGGTTCGACGGCCATGCCCTCGTGATTCATCGTTTGCACGACCTTCAGGACCGGCGAGACG
>CAJWOS010000061.1 GCA_913044235.1 uncultured Pseudomonadota bacterium | reverse complement strand
CTGCCTGCGCCGCCGGCCCGACGACTCGACCCGTGCCAGAGCATCGTGCAGTGCAGCATGGGTGGACACCTCATGCAGCTCGGCATCCGCGCGCTCACTCCGAGCCAAGGCTTCCGCCGCCGCAACCTGGTCGCCCGCTCGCTTCTGCCAGACGGGCACCGTGATCCCAACCCCAGCGGCCCAGGCATCCTGCCCACTCTCGGTGGAGGCCGGACCGAGGTGCTCCGACGGCCCCACAGGCACCCAGTCCATCCCCACCGAAAAGCCCGGCCGACGCTTCCCTCGCGCAAGCCGCACCGCTGCATCCGCAGCCGCCACCCGATGGCGGGCCTCACGCAGGAAAGGATGAGCCATGGCCGCGGCCTCAAGGAGTACCGCCGCTTCACTCGGCAGGTAGGGACCGCCCGGGTCATCCATCGTGGGCACCGGATCGCTCGACCACACACCGATCGCCGCCCGAAGTCCGGCCTCCACCGATCTCTCCTGCTCTTCCATACGGGCGATGTCATCCATCATCCGAGCATGCTCAAGGTCGATCTGCTGAAGCTCCGACAGCGAGGCCGAACCGACTTCCACCCGGCCTCGAACCGTGCCGGACAGTCCTTCCACCAGAGCATGGTGATCTTCGTGGATGGCCCGCATGGTGCGCACCGACCAGAGGGCCCAGTGGGCTTCTTCCACCGCCATCGCCACATCGAGGAGTCGCGCTTCGAACCGCACTTCCGCGGCCCGACTCGCCTCCAGCGCAGCCTCAGTGCCCGCAGTGAGCACCGAGGGCCATGGGATCGCCTGCCGCACGCCCACGCGCCCTCGCTGGGGGCCTGTTCGGGTCTCGATCGCTTGCAGAAAGACGCTGAATTCCACAGTGGGATCCGGCAGCGCTCCGACCGGAGACACCGCGAGCGCCGTGGCGTGCCACCGCTCGAAGTCGGCTCGAACCCCAGGATGCCGTGCCGCAGCGACCGCAAGCTGTCCGGAGAGGCCCCGGGCCAGTTGCTCGGTAATCTGCTGTTCGTCGAGTACCTCAGGCGCGTGGTCTGAGATGGAACCAAGCGCAGCGTCCCGTGCCCGAGCGCCGGCATGCGCTGGAGCCGTCCAGAGAAGCAAGAGGGCTGGCATCATCCACCGCACGGGGTGCACTCCGGGTCCGCACTCTCCAATTGGCTCGATGGGTCCACCATGGCCACCCCCAACCCTGTCTTCCCCCTCATTCGGTCCGTTCATGCCGCCCCGTACGCTCCGGGCCTTCCCCCAGATCGACCCCGATCACATGCCCGTGGATCCCCACTCTCGCTCGAAGACCGGGACTTCCGCACGGCCCCTGTTCACCGGCAAACGCCTCAACGACAAGCTGGCCCTCGCCCTCGTCGATGCACGGGTGCTGCCGTTCAAGGAGCTGCTGGAGAGCTTTGAGGTGTTCGAGCACATCCGCAGGCGGGTCCGCGCAGCCCAAGTGGTTGACCTGTGCTGCGGTCACGGCCTGGTGGGAATGCTCTACGGCATCCACCACCGAGACGTCGATGCAATTCGTCTGGTGGACCGCCGCCGGCCCGACTCGGTCGACCGAATTCTCGATGCTCTGGATCCGGTCGCCCCCTGGCTTCGCCCCAAGGTCACCTTTGAGGCCTGCACCATCGAACGGGTGCAGATCGACACACCGGCTGCCATCCTCGGCATCCATGCCTGTGGCACCGCCACCGATGCAGTGCTGGATCAGGCCATCTCGGGCCGGCATCCAGTCGCAGTCTTGCCTTGCTGTCATCCCAAGCGCACCCTTCCCGGGCCGCCCACTCTGGGTGCAGCACTCGGGGTCGGCCTGGCCACCGATGTGCATCGCACATACCGTCTGCACGAGGCAGGCTACGCCACCCGATGGTCGAGTCTCCCCTCGCCGATCACCCCGATGAACCGAGTGATCGTGGGATGGCCAACCCCTGACAAGGCCTGACTCGACCAAGTCGGCTCCGGTCCACTACACTGCGGCCCGAGGAGGCCAATATGCACCCACTTCGAAGGACAGGACTCGGGGCGCTGGCCCTGTGGGCTGTGGCGTGTGGCGGAAAGGTCGACGAGACCGACACAGCGAATTCCGCTGGCACCATCACGCAGACCGACACCGACGATGGAACGGGTACCACTGGCACCGGCGATGCTGGAAATGATGGTGGCGGGAGTGGAGCTGCAGACGGGGAAGACAACGACAGTCCGAGTGCAGTGATCCTCGACGCTCGCTGTGCTGTGCGCACCTCAAGCGACACCCGCGTGGTGTGGTCGATCGACGGGATCGCGACCGACCCACAAGGCGCCGACACCCTCAAGCCCGTGGTTGAAGATGGCGTGGTGGTCACCATGGGGGAGGTCGAACAGCTTCGGGTCAATCTCGCATGCGAAGCCGACAGCTTGGCAGAAGCCAACTGCACCGGCACGTTCGGCTCTCTCGACGACACCGAGACCTGCGATGGAGCCACCTCGGTGCAAGTGCGCATCGAAGTCGAAGACGAAGATGGAAACCGAGGGGTGTCCGAGCCCATCACGGGCCGACTCGAGTAGGGCCTCCATCTGCACTGGTCCCGTTCCTCCTCAAACAAGATTGCCGCGAGATGGAGCCCAACGGACTACCTCCTTCCACCCTGGAGAACCGATGCGCTTCGACCTGCTCGTCGACCCACGTGCTGATGGCGCGTACTTCGCCGACACTCTGTCGGTGGCCCGTGCTGAGCTCCTCTTGCATGCGCCCACGTGTGAGCCAGCCGTCATCGAGCATCCGATGTTCACCCGGCTGCGGGTGGACGCACCTCGAGAGGCCCTGCCCACCCTCGCCCGCTTGTCCTTCGTTCAGGGCATCTTCGCGGTCGACGGGGAGCACCTGACCGTGGAGTCCGCCGAGCCCGCGCACCGGCTGCCTGCCGCGCTGGTCTATGGAGCCAAGTACCGCGGCAAGACCCACGAGATCCTCACCCTGCTCGCCCTCAACGTGGCCCGCGCCACCTGTACCGTGCCGGTCGAGACTCCCCTCAAGGTTCTCGACCCGATGGCCGGACGCGGCACCACCCTGTTGTGGGCTGCCCGGCTCGGATGGTCAGCCACGGGCATCGAGCGACAGACCGGCGCCGTCGCCGACTTCCAGCGTCACGTAAAGAAGCAGTGCAAGCTGCATCGAATCAAGCACAAAGAGACCCGCGGCACCGTGGGCCGAAAGGGTCGAGGCGGGGCCGGCGCATTTGCGCGCTACCGCTTCGAAGATCAGGCCATCCGCCTCATCACCGGCGATGCGCGCGCCACCCAGCCCCTCCTCCAGGGAGAGCGCTTCCCCCTCATCGTGTCTGATCTTCCCTACGGCATCCAGCACAAGCGCGACGATGGCTGGCGCGACCCGACCGCCACTCTGCGGGCCTGCGCCCCCGACTGGGCAGCTCGACTGGCACCGGGCGGAAGCATGGTGCTTTCCTTCAACGCATTCCTGCCGAAGCGGGAGGTCCTGGTGCGCCTCTTCACCGAGGCGGGTCTCCAGTTGCATCCCTTCCGCGCACCCCATCGCATGTCGGAGTCGATCCTGCGCGATCTTGCGGTATTCACCAAGCCTGCATGATGTTCCACTCCAGCCACTCTTCGGAGGCCCCGTCGCATCGGTACACTCCGTGCTCGAGCCGCTACTCCCTTTCGGCCGTGCCCCCGGTGCTCGGCTTCGTGGTGGCCTGTCAGTCCCCGAGCACCCAGAAGAGCCCACCCTCCTCCCAGGCTCCCTCGGAAGCCGTCGAATGTGAAGGCCTGCGAGCGCGACTTGGCACCGGCCTTCCGTTCGACCGATCCAACATTCTCGTGATCCTGACCGACGACATCGGCATGGACCACACCGCCACCTGGAACGCCCACCCCGACCCGTCATACACCCCCACGCTCGACGCACTCACTTGTGCGGGCATGAGCTTTCGACGGGCCTATAGCCACCCCACCTGCTCACCATCGCGCGCCACCTTGCTCACGGGGCGCATGCCCTCTCGATACGGGATCGGCCGCTGGCTCGGAGACAACGGAATCTGGGGCCTGCCCCTGGCTGAGATCACCCTGCCTGAGCTGCTTGCAGAGCGAGGATACTCGGCCGGTCTGGCCGGCAAGTGGCACCTGGGCGCTGCGGTCGATCCCAACGCGGCTCGGCACATGCTCGACCAGGGCTTCGACCACCACCGCGGCTCATTTTCGAACCTGATGATGGCTTTGGGCACCGGTCACACCCCGCGTGGGTACTGGCAGTGGGAGCGCCTCGAAGACGGCGAGCCAGCGTGGACCACCGACTACAACATCACCACCACCACCGATGATGCGCTTGCCTTGGTCGACCTGCTGCCCGAGCCGTGGTTTCTCTACGTGGCGTACAACTCCGCACACGATCCGTTGCATCGACCTCCAGACCATCTCCTGATCGACCCAAATGCGGTCTCAGAAGAAAGCGAGGACCTCGAGCTGTATCGAGCGATGGTCACCGCCACCGATCTCGAGCTCGGTCGACTGCTGGGCTCCATCGATGATGCCACGCTCGACAACACCCTGGTGGTGTACATGGCCGACAATGGCACGCCCAAGTGGGGAATCACCGCTCCGCTCGATCCCAGCCGGGGCAAGGGCACTGCCTACGAAGGCGGAGTGCATGTGCCCATGATCTGGGCAGGCCGGGGCGTCTCTGAGATCAGTGCCGATTCTTCGGCCTTGGTGAGCTTCGCCGATGTGTTTCCCACCATCGCCGCACTGGTCGACCTCGACCTCGCCACCTGGCAGCCCCCAGGTGGCGAGTCTCCCCTCCGGCTGGATGGTGAGAGCCTCAAGCCGCTGCTCGACGATCCCACCCGTGACACCAGCCGCAGCGTTGTCGTGAGTGAAGCCTTCTTTCCCGCCGGCCCCGGTCCGTACCAGTGGGCGCGCACCACGGCCGTCTCGGAGCAATGGAAGTACGTGCGACTCGAAGGCGAAGAGGCCACGGGCGATCCCGATACCGACCTACGGGAGGAGCTGTACCGGATCCCCGAAGACGACCCGGCGAGCGACCTCTGGATCCTCGATGAAGGACCCGACCTGCGCTCGGAAGAGGTCCTCGATGCCGAGGCCCAAGCCGCTTTCCGCCAGCTCTCCGAGGCGCTGGATGCCACGTTGGCTGCGCGCCCCTTCGAGTACTGAAGCGGCACGTCGGAGGCCACTGCACCCCATCGATTCCTCCAGACGCTCTCAGCCGGAGGAGTCGGCCTCAGTCGGCGCAGGTGACCGTGGTGCGCGGCCAGGTATCGTTCTGGTACTCGAACAGCCCCTGGTAGGCGAAGGCGCCACCCTCCACCACAAACTCGATGTCGCCGTTCAGACCACCGCCGCGGCGATTGTGGAAGCCGACCTCCCACACCCGAGTCTCCATCTCTTGCTCGGGCGCATCCGACCACGCCGACGATGCCACGACCTCGAAGTCGAAGCCATCTCCACTGGCCAGCTGCCCGAGAGCCATCGACTCCGACTCGATCTCGTAGACCACAGAGCTGTTGGGCCGTGCATCATCCACCACCACTGTGCTCTCGATGCGGAGCTTCTCGATCTCCCGAGTGAGGCGGCCCACATTGTGGACGTTGAGCCGCAAAGGACGGGGCGGGGTGGAGCCGAACCCGAGCAGCTCCACAAGCGGTCCGCGACGGTCGTACCGAATCAGCACCTCACCGGTGGTGTAGTCGAAGTCGAGCTGGGGGTTTTCCAGGTAGGACTTCAGCGCGAAGACATTGTCCTCGACCAGGTCGCCCTCTGCGCCTACCTCGTAGTCATCGCCAAAGAAAAACCGGGCGGCCATCACCGTGCTGCCCGCACCGCCGGGTTCCGAGATGTATGCCCCACCCTCCCGAGACAGACCCCAGGGAAGTCCACCGCTGGGGTCTTCGGCCAGGCTCACCACCACTTCAATGACCGCAACGGCGAGACTCACCACCAGTCCTCCGCATGCGACCAGCTCGTGGTAGCTCTGCTCCAGATCGAACACCATCGCCAAGTGGTCGTTGACCTCGCGGGTTGAGAGCCCCTCGGTGCATTCCTGCACCCGCACCTCCGCTCCCGGCGACAGCGTGCTTCCCAGCATGGTATTCGCGCTTTGCGCAGGTGCGCTGGACTGGGCACAGCCCCCCAGACCGACCGCGAGCACCCCAAGAGCGAAACGATTGTTCTCCATCTCATCCTCCTTTCCATCTTCAGCGAAGAGTGCCGTCGGAAGACCGCGCTCCCTTCGGACGCTGATGATGTACGGCAGAAAAGAAACGGAGCCCATTTCGGGCTGTTTCGGGAGGATTTCGCTGCGTGCTCGCCGTGGTCGAAAACCCCTTCAATGAGGTGCTATCGCAAGCTCGCCATCACGGTTTCGATCGCGTGCAGCACCGCAGCACCAAGGTGCCGAGACCGCTCTGGGCTCCAGCCGAAATCGGGATCGGGGAGGTCGGCGTTGTCCTTGAACGGCATCTCGAGGGTCATCGCGAGGCAGTCGAAGCGCTGCGCCACCTGGCTGGTGCACATCGTCATGTTCGCCGTGCCTGGAGCACTCACCGGATAGCCGTAGCGGATCTGGAAGTCCGGGCAGGCCATCATGTAGGCGGCCTTGAACTGGTCGAGGAGACCGGCGAGCCGAGGCGTAAAGCCTGGAATGCCCTCACTTCCGGCGATAAAGTTATAGGGCAAAGCTTCATCGCCGTGCACATCGAGACAGAAGTCGACTCCGGTCTGGTCCATCGCATTGCGCACCCAAAGCACCTCGGGGCTGCGCTCCGCCGTGGGCGTCTCCCACTCGCGGTTCAGGTTCGCGCCCACGGCGTTGCATCGAAGATGTCCGCGGAAGCTTCCATCGGGGTTCATGTTCGGCACCACATGGAAGACTGCAGCCTCGCGGAGCCGACGCGCCAGGGCATCGTGTGGATCGAGCATTCGGGAGAGAAAGCCCTCCATCCACCACTCCGCCATGGACTCTCCTGGATGCTGTCGAGCAATCACCCAGGCCGTCTTCCGGCCCGGCGCTGGCGTGCCGATCGTGATGCGGTCGAGGTCGCGCCCGTCGATGGTGGCTCCGAGACAGTCGAGCCGCGCCAGCGGGCTGGCTTGACACTGTGCGAGGAGGTCTTGGTGTCGTTCATGGCTGTAGGGGGCGAAGTAGGCGAACCACACCACATCGGCGTCGGAGCAGTGCCGAATGGTGAGAACCCCATCTTCATAGCTGGTGTCGGCGAGGCGCCAGGTGAGCCGGTCGCTGGAGAACCGCGCCCGATACTCCGGCCAGCCGCCAGGGTACGAACACTTCCCTGCGTTGGTGATGCGCAGAGTCAGCGCCACACCACGGCCACCGGCCACACGGAAGTGGAACCACTGGAGGTGCTCACCGCCCACGTCGGTACGCACTTCCAGCCGAATATCGGCGGGATCCGATGCATCGATGACCTCGATGTTGCCGCTGTCAAAGGCCGAAGAAATGATCACTGCAGACATGGAGACTCCTGGACGTACCCGCGAGCCCGTACCCCGCGGCGGCGCCATCCGGAATGAAGCAAACCATATGTCGGCCATCCGCCAGCGATGCAGCGTGGATGTCGGTACCTCTGCCGGTCGACTGCGCTAAAACGCTCTGGAGGTTTCGATGCGTCTGTCACCCACATGGTTCGCCGCACTCGTCATGGGGTTGGGGGCCTGCCGAGCGACCGAGCCCGCGCCCCTGTCTCCCATGGACCTCGTGCCCGAGTGCCATCAAGCCATCGCCGACACCCTAGATCCCGAGCACCTCGATGCCGCCGCCGTGGTGGTCGACCTGCTGCACAAGCACGACGCCGTCTTGCTGGGCGAGCACCACGCCGACGTGGCTGAGATCGATTTCCTGGTGTCGGTACTGAACCAGATCGAGCGGCCCACGGCGCTGGCCATGGAGCTGATTCCCCGGGCCGCCCAAAACGCGCTCAACCGCGCTCTGATGGCCGAGACACTCACCGATCGGTCATGGCCGGGGATCGTGGGCCACAAGTACTGGCCCGCACCGCTTCATGTCGCCGAATACAGCCGGATTCTCGACGCTGTCCGGGCGGCACGCGCGCGCGGCGTCGACATCCAGATCATCGGGCTGGCACCGCAATGCCGACTGCCGCCCGGCGGCGATTCCCAGCATCGAGCGCAAGCGATCCGGTGCTTCAAGGAGCGCGACGATCGCATGCTCGATCGCTTGCGTGAGGTTCGCGTCGATCTGCCCGCCCACACCATCCTCGTGTCGGCGGGGTGGCGACATGTGAGCGCAACCCGCCTGCCCAGCTCGCCCCGCGCCATGGGCATGGATCTGCCTGCCCACTGGTCCATCCAGCGCATCCTGCTGGCCGGGACCGAGCAAGCACTCGAAGACGGTCGGTCCCGGGCCACATGTGGCGGTGCACCGGCTGCCATCGCCGAGGCGGCTGGCCGTCCGGTATTTCTCTCTGCAAGCCAGCCCACCTGGGGGCTCTCGAGCTGCGTTGAGGTGGAGGGCGAGTCCATGGAGCCGCTCGATAAATCGTTCGATGCAGTGATTGGACTTCCAGCAGGGGCGGCTCCCACTCCATGGGACCGCTACACCTTTGCCCGGGTGCCTGCCGAAGACCGAACCGCCTGGGCCCGCACCCGCGCCAGCCTCATGGCCAAGTCGTGGCCAGACGGTGGCCCCGAAGCGCTGGAGCGATGGGCCGCCCAAGACGTCGCAAAGACCGCGGCACGCCAAGCGGCGCGCGTGGTGGACTGCTCGCTCTGAGGAGCGCTGTCCCCTCAGTCCGACCCGGTGACCACCCACACCTTTCGCGCCACGAGACCCGCTCCCACCAACGTGGCCGCGGCCCCCACGGGCGCGAGAAAAATGCCCGCTCCGGGGTCTCCGCCAAAGGTGCCGATGCCGCCCAGGAAGAAGCCCACCGGTAGGAGCACCCACCCCACCAACAATGCCCGCGATGCGGCCTGCGACACCACCTCGCCGCCGAGCAAAACCGCGGTCGACGCCACCGCGAGCTGAACGAGCGACAGCAGGGTGCCGTGGGCATGCGCAAGGGTCCACATCAGCCGTCGGGTCTCGTGCCCCACGTCGAGGTACAGCGGTGTCTTGAAGGCGTGCAGCGCCTCCAAAACGAGCCCCATCACCACAAATGCGGCGAGTCCCAGCCAACCGAGGCGGAGGTGACGGCGGGCCACGGCGGGTAGTTCGGATTTCATGGGGTCGCGCTAACCGGCCGGGCGTTGCTTTGGACGGTCACAACGCCACGACCCTGCGAGCGGGCCGCGATCACTGCCGATTGCGCTTTCGTCGGAGCCAAGCACGGCGAATCTCGTGGGTGCAGCCCACCACACACAAAATGTGGTGCACCGTCAGCCAGACCCAGCCGCGAAACCCCAGCCCAGGAGCCCAAAGCATCGTGCCAGCAGCTGCAAAGGATAACCATGCCACGGCAACAACGAAGCCGATGTCGAAGGTGCGTGCCGTCCCCTTCCTCGAGCGGGGCAGGGGGGGCAGCAGAGGTGATGGTTTGGGCGGAGCGATGCGGGGCCTCCAATCGAGCCGGCTCACAGGATACCCCGTTCACCTCCCTGAGAGCTTCATGTCCGATGCCGACCGTCCCCATCGCGTGTTGAACATCGCGCCCGACCATGCCGGGTGGCGCTTGGATGCCTATCTGTCCGCTCGATTTTCGAGCTGGTCGCGCACCGCCGTACAAAAAGCCATCAAGCGGGGCGAAATCCTCGTGGATGGGCGGCGAGCAAAGGCCTCGCTGAAGCTCGAAGCGCTCGATGTGCTTCGGATCTACACCAAGGGGTATGCCCCCGATGGACCCCCGCCGCCCCTGCCACCGGTCCTGTACGAAGACGACCGTCTGCTGGTGATCAACAAGCCACCCGGCCTGCTGGCTCACCCCGCCGGCGACCGGTTTGCATACGCGGTCATCGGACTGATGAAGGAAGCGCGACCTTCCTGCCGGGTAGACCTGTGCCACCGGCTCGATCGCGACACCAGCGGGGTCATGGTGCTCAGCAAAGACCTTGAGGCCAACACGCACATCAAGACCCAGCTCCGCGAGCGCAGCGCCCATCTGCAGAAGACCTACCTCGCGCTCGTCCGGGGCGATGTGGACTGGACGGAGCGCGACGTCCGGGCCCCCATCGGCGACCGGCAGGACACCGAAAT
Organism: uncultured Pseudomonadota bacterium; assembly: GCA_913044235.1. Lineage (GTDB taxonomy): Bacteria > Myxococcota_A > UBA796 > UBA796 > UBA2385 > CAJWOS01. The sequence continues at coordinate 8,620 of CAJWOS010000061.1, read as the reverse complement.
CCGACTGCGTAGGGGTGTGACCGACGAGGGCCTGCCTGCAAGAACCGTGTTTTCGGCCCTCCAAAAACACTCAGGGCACAGCCTGGTCCAGTGCGCCCTCCACACCGGTCGCACACACCAGATCCGTGTGCATCTAGAGCACATCGGTCATCCGATACTTGGGGACAAAGTATACGGGCAGCCGGACCGGGTGTTCCTGGAGTGGCACGAGCAAGGCGCCACTCCCTTCGTGCGCGCGCGTGCTGGCTTTCCCCGGCAGTGCTTGCACGCCTGGAAGCTGCGGCTCCAGCATCCCGATGGCCCCGCACTGGAGCTTGAGGCACCCCTGCCGCGGGACATGCAACAGGTGGTCGATGGGGCGCTCCCCGTATGGCCGGCACCATCCAGCACGCCCGAGGCGGAATCCTGATCGGGCGCCAATCCGCCAAACTGCTGTTCTGAGAGCGGGTTCGGCGGTATCCTGGGCGCTCCCGGAGCCCGCATGTCTACGCTTGCACTCTCCATGGCCGTCGGACTTACGGCCGCAAACGCCCCTGCCGGTGCAGAGTCGCCGTCGGAGCCTGCTGCGGTCCATGCGAGCGTGATGCCTATGCAGGCTGTCACCACCACGGGCACTGCTCCGTCGGTCCCTGCGCTCACCGCGGAGCGCGCCGAGCGCATCCGAAAGTATCAAGGTCAGCGGCTCACCATCCGCGACGAGACCGAGCTTCGGGGCGCCCCCTCTGGGATGAATCCCCCACTGCCCGGGCCGCTGTCGTCGCCCAGTGTGGTGGTGGTGGACTCGTTCTACGCCGTTCCCACATGGGGCGTATACCAAGGGTCTGTGCGCATCTCCCCGGCTGCGTTCTTCCGTGAGACCGGCGAGACCTTCCGCGCAGACGACCTGGACCGACGTGTCGCGCGCGATCGACGAAAAGCCCGACGGTGGATGATGTTGGCTGGCGCCGGCGCAGCCACACTCACGGCAGGCGTGGTCCAGTATGACCGGGCCGACCAGCTCTCCGAGGAGCTGATTGCCCAACAGCTCACCTTCGGCGGCCTCGCCATGGGTACGACCGGCTTGGTGGTCGCATCGTTCCCCGCCAGTCGCGCCACGCGGCTCACGCACTATCCGAGTGCGGTGATGGACCGGGACGATGCCCAGTCGATGGTGGAGAGACACAATCGCGCGGTCCAGCAGGAGCTGGGACTGACCGAAGAAGACCTCCTGCTGATCGAGCTCGCCGACCAGCTGTAGCGCGGCTCAGGATGCCGGTGTGCGGGCCGGTCCCTTGCGGCGCGGGCGCACCCGTCGCTGGGAGACCGACCAGTCCGCATCCCACGACGCCCAAAGAGGCATCACGGCATCCGGCGTATGTACCCAGAGCCACTCGCAGGCTGTGCGGCACAACAACTCGCTCCGATCTCGAAGGATGTCTTCCCAGGTCATGCGCCGGTCGTGCCGCCGGAGGCGCTGATATTCCAGCTCCAGCCGCCGCTGCAGGATGGCCGGTTCGGGCACGATGGGAAGGGGAAGCGCACAAGCCAGCCACCAGCCATCAGGATGTTGAACCGCTCGACCCAGCACCGCAGGCGCATTCGGCACACCGGTGACCAGCCCAGGTGGTCGACTCCGCTCCGCCATCGGCAGGACAGGCTCCAGCCCGCCATCGGCGGTGGGCACCCACACCATCATCGGAGCCCGCAAGACCGCAATTAGCGCCGACTTGATGAACCCATCCACCTTGGGCTTGGTGCGACCGGGGCGACTCATCGGGCGGATCGACGGCGGAAAGACCGGTGAAAAAGACATCACTGCAGCACACCACATCCGCAGCCGCGGCGGCAGCGCAAGGATGGCCCACGGACCGAGCACACGAGGCGGCGCCAGCAGCCCGATGGACGGCACCCAGTCTTCGGTCAGATCACAGATGATGTCGTCGGAGACCGGCGCCATCGCGGGACGGGCCGGCCGGCGGTCGTGCCGCAGCGGATGATCGATCACCAATGCTTTCGCGGGACCGTCGGTGGCTCCCCATGGCCGGCGACCCGCCAAGACATCGAAGTAAGCCTCGAGGAAAGCGGCGTCCTGCGCTCGAAACACAGCTTCCGACAATCGAGCTGGACGCACCCACTGCAAGTACTGCGCATAGGTAGCAGGGTCGGCGAGGCCTTCATCCCCCGAGAAAGGGTCTTCGGGACGAAGCTCTTCGGGCCACGCGCGCTCGATGGACTTCGGAAGCGACCAGGCCGCGGCCAAGCGGGTCATCGACGGCCCCACTTGGAAGGATCGGCGCCCCGGGCAGCTTCGGCATGGAGGCGACGGATCCGCTCGGACAAAGAGTCCGGGGCCTCAACGTAGACATCAGGGCCAAAGCTCAACACCCAGCTCACCAGTTCGGCCGCCACACCCACGGACATCGTGAGGCGCACACTGCCATCGTCGAGGCGAGAGACGTCTTGGGAGGGGTGCCAGATCCGCTCCTGGATGTAAGGCGCCACCCGCCGATGAAACCGCAGCGAGACGCTCTGCGGTGTGCCTCCAATGATGCCGAACGCGTTGGTGAAGAGCTGGCTTGGGTTGTAGTCATCAGGGTACTCGAAGTGCACCCCCCGCGATCGCTTGAAGCTGCGGAAGCGGTCGATGGCAAAGGTCTTGATGAGCCCCTCGGCCTCTGTGTCGCGTGCGAACAGGTACAGCCCCTGCTTGTAGATTGCGAGCGTGAGCGGCTCAAGCGAATAGCGTCGGGTGGTGCCACCCACCTTTGCATAGAAGGCTGTGGAAGGGTTCTGGTAGACCACTGCCGAGAGCACCTCGTCGATCAGATCGGCATCCCGCGTGTGGTCTTTGCGATGCTCGGGAACCGCGATGAATTTGCGCTCGATGTCGCCCGCGGTGGCGACCGCCGCACCGCCCAACGTGGTGAACGCCTCCAGCGCATCGTCCATGTCTTCGGCAAAGCCAGTGCCCTCGAGGAACCGGAAAGCCGAGCGCCCGAACTTGAGTGAGATCATCTCCAGCAGGCTCACCTGCACCCGCTGGCGTCGGTAGCTCGCCGCCATCCACAGGCGCCGATCCGAGCCCCGCCCCTCGCTCTCGAGCGGAAGTCCCAAGCCGCGCAGATCCGAAATGTAGCGCCGCATCGTGCGATCATCGAGGCCAAAGCGCGCCATCAGATCATAGGCGTTGGCCCCACCAGGCTCCTGCAAGGCCTCGAGGATGCGCACGAACTTCTGCGACTTGTTGAGGTCGGCATCTTCGCGGTGGGCGCCAGACAAAGCTTCGGCCACAGACTCACTCCTCCCCGCAAACGCAGGCACGCGCCCCACTCAATAAGCCATCGATCCCGCACACGACGGACGAAATCCGTCCGAACATGGGATCTCGAGCCGATACAAATGCCCCCCTGGGTTCCGCCTGCTCATGGCGGTCAGCTTTCCCTTTCGCCAGCCAGAGACATCCATGCGATTTTTGCACTCCATGATCCGAGTGAGGGACCTCGATGCCGCCCTTCACTTCTTCTGCACTCTTTTGGGGCTCCGTGAGATCCGGCGCCGGGACTCCGAAAAAGGCCGCTTCACGCTGGTATTTCTGGAGACCTCAGCGGCAGGGGAGGGTCAAGACACCGCCCAAATCGAGCTCACCCACAACTGGGATCAGGACGAGCCCTACACCGGCGGACGCAACTTCGGGCATCTTGCCTTTGCTGTCGACGACATCTACGCAGTCTGCGAGCGACTGCAAGAGGGCGGCGTCACCATCCTCCGCCCCCCCCGAGACGGGCGAATGGCATTCGTTCGTTCCCCCGATCAAATCAGCATCGAGCTGCTGCAAGCCGGAGCGCCTCTGCCGCTTCAAGAGCCCTGGGTGAGCATGCCCAGCACCGGCTCCTGGTAGACATCGGCCACCGCGCCATCCGTCGCAGGTGCCTTCATCAGAGTGTCATCGTGCCGAAACCGGCACGATACTGACGCCTGCAGTAGACTCGTACTGATCGTGGAGCGCCTTCATGCCCGACTACCAGCAGTCGCAGACATCCCAGAGTTCAAGCTCATCGTCGAGCACGCAGCGCTCTGGTGGGAACAGTGGGTCTGGCACTGGCAACCAGGCCAACCTCGAGCAGGTGGTCGTCTACCTTGCCCAGAACAACACAAACCACGAAAAAGACGAGATTCCCGAGACCCTCGCGGCGCTGAAGAAGGCCGACGAGCTCGGACTCGGCAAGAAGTCTCTGCTGCCCATCTCCGACACCTTCGGCAACGGCCAGGACACCTACGGCTACGCCATGGGTGACGAGAAGGCCTCGGCCATCACTTGGTGGCACGACGACGAGTCACTCAAGAGCGGGCAGGCTCGCCTCAACGGACAGGTGCTCAACATCGGTGCCGGCGAGTACGCAGACGGCGACAACGCCGAGTTCCTCGCCAAGATGCAAGGCGACTGGAAGACCCTCCTCTCCCATGTGGGTCTCACCGACGAAAAGTGCGACGAGGTGGTGGCCGCGCTGCTCACCGACCCCGAAGGCAAGGCAAAGCTCACCGAGTCTGGCGGCCGTGCATCCAACGAGATCATCCAGCTAATCAGCGTTCTCAACCGCGCAGAGAACGGCGAGTTCGAGATCTCGTCGCTGGTGATCTCCGGCCACCACTACACCGGATCGGATGAGATCTTTGGCGAGCTGGCCGACCACAGCTACGACACCGCTTCCCGCGTGGGCGACACCCTGAGCATGCACGACATCGAAGCGCTCAAAGATGTATTCCCCAAGGCCTACGGTCAGGTCGACGCGTTCATGTTCAGCGCCTGCAACACCCACAGCATCGGGATGAAGGGCGAAGACGGTAGCGCGATGTCCACCCCCGAATGGGTCTCTGGCGTGTTCCCCGAAGCCGAGCGCTCCTCGCACTGGAAGGGCATCGCGCCCGGCTCCGACACCGCCGCCTTCTGGTCGGGCGAGTTCGTGCTCGACCAAGCCAAGGAAGAAAATGGCCAGTCCGGCGCCTTCAACGACGCCATGTGGCGGGCCACGCAAAAAGGCCAGAACCACCGCTTCGAAAAGGGTGCTGACGGTAAGCTGACCGACGTGAACACCGCCCGAAACGGCAGCTCGTACGTATACAACGACTACAAGGGCATGCGAAACAGCGCCGGCGAGGCCTACACCAAGCGCCCCGACCTGATGAAGTACCTCAAGAAGTAGGCCCACACCCCGCTGGCTGGCCCGTCTGGTGGCGCGATACACCGCGTCCATGTCCAGCTTCTCCGAGCGCGTGCGCGCCCTGCCCCACCTGGGCTTGGGCGTGTCGACCGAGTACGGTGCCACCGACCGCGAGCACGCGCTCGATCCCGTTGCCTTGCGAGAAGAAAACCCTTCATGGGCCGCCTTCCTCGAGGTCGGTGTGGAGGTCTCGGTGGGCCTCGACGTGCACGCCGTGCGTTGGGCCGAGCGCGGCTGGCCCACCACCTACCACTTCCTCGACGTGAACCTGGACGATCCAGAGGATCTCGATGAGACCTGGCTCGAAGCGGTACGCCAGACCATCGCCGTACTGAAGCCCGCCTGGCTGTGTGGCGATGCCGGGCTCTGGCACCTCGGCCGCCGGGACCGCGGGCATATGCTGCTGCTTCCGCCGGTTCTTCTGCCCGAAGCAGTGACCCCGATGGCCGACGGACTGCGGGCCCTGCGTGCGGCCACCGGGCTCGAGGTGCTTCCGGAAAACCCCCCAGGTGCAGCATTTCTCGGAGACCTTCACTTGCTCGACTTCTTTGCTCGGGTGGCGGAAGAGGCCGACACGGGACTGCTGGTGGACTGTGCGCACCTGGCGATGTTTCAGCGGGCCCGTGGGCTCGACCCACTCACCGCGCTCGATGGCTTCCCGTGCGACCGTGTGGTGGAGCTCCACGTGGCCGGCGGCACCGTGCGCGACCACCAGGGACTGCCGTGGGTCGACGACGACCATGGGCGAGACGTGCTCCCCGACACTTGGCAGATCGCCGAGTACATCACTGCACGCGCCACCAACCTCAAGGCTGTGGTGATCGAGTGTGAGCGCAATCCGATCGATGTGGTGCGACCCCTGTTCGGTGAGACCGCAGCCCGTTGGAGCGCAGCAGCCGGTGCCACCCCGTGAACCCCACGCCCCTGCGGATTCGAGCCCTCCAGGCCGTGATGCTCCGACTCACAGTCGACCCGGAGTTCGGTGCCGCGCTCTACCGAGGAGATCCCGCCGCCCGCAGCGTCGACGTACACGGTGGTCCGTACACCCTCACGGATGCAGACCTCACGCTGTTCCAGGCGGTCGATGCCCGTGCCTGGACCACCGATGTCTACCGTCGCACTCGGCTCGTACAGTCCATCATCGAGGAATATGCGGTCACCACGGCCATCATCGGGGTGCCGATGGTGCATCGTTTCTTCGCCACGAACCGATTTGCCGAGGTGCTTGGCCATCGGGGATCGGTCGCCGAAGCCTTTGGCGTGTGGGCGGAAATGCAGTGCAGCGGGAGCAACCGAGAAGTGAGCCGGCTTGAGACCGCCATCGCCCGGGCCCGTCGAGACTTTCGACCCGGCGGAACCGGCCTCGTGGCTGCGCCGGGCAAGGAAGGGACTCGGGTGCGCACCGGCACCTTGGAAGCGTGGCAGCAGGGCCTCGCCACGCTGGGCGGCAACCCGGTCCAAGCTGCAGCCGACGGGGTGCGCTGGACCGCAGCTCCTGCCGGCCCCGGCTGGGAGCAATGGCTCCTGGAGCGCAACAATTCCGGCGGCCTCGGGGTGCATGCACTGTCGGCAGCCCAAGCCGGCTTGATGGTCTTTTGTCGCACGCCGCGCCCCCACTCGGCGGTCACCCGACATGCCCGCAAGCTGAAGGTGGCCAAAAAGGAGGTCCGCCGGGTGCTGCGCATGATGCAGGCCAACGGACTCCTAGTGATGCGTCGTTCGTAGCTTCGCTGGAAGCCTACCAGTCGAGCGGCAGCTCAAACGTGTCGCCGTCCCGCTCCACGACCAGCGTGACCCCAGGGCCATCCCAGTGCCCCAGGACCATCTGCATCACACGGTCTGCACGGTCGCCGAGATAGCTGCCGATGTCGAGACCAGCCACCAGCACGCCTTCAATCCGGTCCCCCTCCAGCAGTCCCGCATCGGAAGCCGGACTGTCGGACTCCACGGCCCGTACCATCAGGTCTCCATCGTCCACGGCCAGGCTGAAGCCGTTGGTCTCGAGGGCGGTGGCCTCGCTGGTCTCGACCGTGACGCCATCGGTGATGGCTCCGTCTTCCACCGTGACGTAGGTGCGCACATGCGGTGTGAGGAAGTAGCAGAGCTCCCATTCTCCGGGTGGCAGGCCGTCGAACGTGAAGTTTCCATTTCGGTCGATTTCCGCGAAAAACGGTGTCGATCGCGCATTCCTATCCCCCCGCTTCACGGCGAGAATCGGAGCATCATCGACGGTCTCACCGGTCAGCCCATCCACAGCGCGACCTTCAATCCCGCCGCCGGCCAACATCTCGATCTCCCCCACATCGGTGGCTTGCCGCGGCCGCACGCGGGTGGGCTCGAGCAGTCGCCTCAATGTGCCCGTATCGTCGAGGAACACCTCGACAATGACCTCCCAGTCGCCATCCACCAAGCCCGTCACCTCGAACCGTCCCTCCACGTCGCATTCCGACTTGTGCGCGGCCACCAAGCCCCGCGACAAGTCTTCCAGACCACTCGGGATGCGCAGCACCACCACATCACACTGCGATACATCTGCGCCATTGGCCACCACGCGGCCCACAAGCGAGCCACCATCTCGAAAGTCCAGCCACGCCTCTGGCTCATCGACTTGGACCAGCGTGGACTTCCCACCACCCCGAATGGCCACCGCCCCCGACTGCTCGGAACAATCGCAGACCGTCTCTCCAGACACGCGGTCGCGCTTGCACCCGTCTCCAACCGGTGAGAGTGGATGGGTGCACATAATCGACATGTCGTTGCACAAGTCGCTTGGCAGTCCCGCACACCAGACCCGGACTTCTCGCTTCGAAGGCAGTGAGAAGTCCACCTCGATGGTGTCTCCCGACGACACAGTCATCATCTCCAAGCCATCTTCGCGCGGGATCGACCCGGCGGGCGCCGGGGCAGTACCGCGACTCGACCGACTTTGAAAAGGGCGCCGCCTGGGTCTGTCCTCCGAAGCTGGCGGATACCAACGTCTGGGCGATCGAGCTGAATGTGGCCCGGAATCTGGACCTCGCTCCCGGACCACTGGCGTTCCGAGCGGGCCCCTCGGTCTTCGAGACCCCGTCGGTTCCGACCACCATCTTCGCCCAGGGGGCCGACGTCACGGTTCGGGTGTTCACGCCGGAAGCGATCCCCTATCGGCGGATCGGATCCCAGATCTCGGTCATCCACCTCGACGGCAACACGCGAGGCGTGGGTATCAGTGAACTCCTCGATCAGCGGGTCTGGATCAATGCGGCTCGCGACGGCATGGGAAATCCCCGCGAGTTCACGCACAGTCAGGACTGAGTCACCGCCTGATCATGTCCCCGACGAAGTCCCGATGACGCCCCCCGCATTCTGCTGCGAGGATGATCCGCGGATGATCCGAGGATGATCCGAGAATCATGCGAGAATCATGCGAGAATCATGTGAGG
>CAJWOS010000060.1 GCA_913044235.1 uncultured Pseudomonadota bacterium | reverse complement strand
CCATCATGCACCCGCATGTGCGTGCCGGGATCTTCTGGGGTGGCATAGGCCGTGTGCCAGCCCTTTCCGATACGCGGCCCGATTCGCTCGAAGAGGTAGTGGGCGTCGCGGGGTGCCAGGTTCACGCAGCCATGGCTGGCCGGATGTCCGAAGCCCCAGTGCCAGAACACACCGTGCAGGGCGTACCGATGCTTGAAGTGCATCACCCAAGGTACCTTTTCCACATGGTAGGGCTCGTCTGCGTCGTCACGACTCTTCATGTCGCCATAGACCGACTTGTCATACACCCGGTACAACCCCTTGGGCGTGGCCCAGCGAGCCCCATCCCCGGTCGAAACGAGCGTGGCATATAAGACCTGGTTGCCCCGACGCAGCGAGAGTACCTGTTCCGTTCGGTCCACATCGACCCAGATCTCGTCGGGACCCACCTCTTCGGGACGGGCCAGGGACTGCAGCACGCGAATGCCTTCCGTACCGGCCGGCACCCAGCCATCCACACCGGGAACGACAGCATCCGGGATGCGCCACCATCGCAGCGCTTCGTCTTCGCTTGACGCCACCGGCACAGCATCGACGGTCAGCTCCTGGTGGTAGTCCAGGCTGGCCATGATCGGGGCGCCGGCATGCGGTTCACTCCGTACCGAGACCCCATCGTATGCGACCACCCAAGCCGCAGCGCGACCTTCGGGCACGGGTCGGGCCTCCAGGTCGCGTCCCTGGAAGCGGTCGACCGGGTAGATGAAGACCCGATCCGCAGGTACCACCACCCCATCGCGTCGTCGAAGTACCTGCCCTCGCGGTGTGTCGATGGCCTCCACAAAATGGTACTTCGGAACGCCTTCGAGGTTGTGGGTGGAGGCTCGCCCCGCGTTCCAAGCGGCGAGACTGTCCCAGGCCGGCGCCCGCCAACCTCGCCAGCGCTTGCCGTAGATGAATGGCAAGATCGGCTCCGCCACGTCCACCCGATCCCGGTCGTACGCACCGGTCTCCAGATACGAAAAGTACTCCTCGGGCCGAGGCTGGTCGAAGGCAGCAAGACGTGGCTGGAACACGGGTGTCTCTTCGCTCAGCTCGGTCGTGCCCAGACAGGTGTACCCACCTGCGGGGAGCTCTCCCCACACCCCGCCCGAACACCGGGGCCCGGCCACTTGGGCCACAACCTCAAAGCTCTCGCCTGGCACCATGGTGCCGCGAAGAGGCCCCCGTCCGTCCGGTGTCCGGTAGATCGGCTGATAGCGCCGGGCGGATCGAACCTCGAGCGTCTTGACCCGACTTGCCGGCTCGGAGCCAGGAGTGGCTGCTGCGACCGGCGCCGCCGCACGGACCGTCGCCGCCCCACCGACCGCAAGCCCACCGGCGAGTCCCGCAGCGATGAACAATTTCTGGGGCGGGATTCGAACGGTCAAGAACACGGTGCGCTCCAACTTTAAAGTCTTGACATGTCCATTGTATGAATTCCAGAAAAATGTCGACTTCACTGTATATAACGACGTCTTGCGCCACCCCCCAACCTCGATCCCCACGTCGATCTTGGTGCATCAGCCGATGCCATACCCGCCGTCAAGTTCGATCACCTGGCCTGTCGTGAAGCCAGCAGCATCACTGCACAAGTGAACCGCCATGCCGGCAATTTCATCCGGCTGCCCCACTCGCTTCAGCGCCGACCGGTTTTCGTATGGGCGCCGAAACGCTTCGGTCTCCACGAGCACCTTCGCAAAGCGCGTGACAATCAATCCGGGTGCGAGCGCATTCACCCGAATGCCGTGCGGTCCGAGCTCGTGGGCCAGGGTGCGTGTGAGACTTACGAGACAGGCCTTGGTCATGGCATAGATTCCCTGGTGGGGAGCCGCCCGAAGACCAAAAATACTGGAAATGTGGAGCACTCGACCCGGCGTTCCGCTCGCCACCCAGCGCCGGGCCAGCAAGCGCGTGAGCTCGAACGGTCCCTTCACATTCACCTCGAAAGTCTTGTCCCAGGCCCGCCATTCCAGATCGAGCATCGGCCCGAAGTAGGGGTTGGTCGCCGCATTGTTGACCAGGATGCTGGGCACACCATGTGCATCGACAAGGCTCTGTACATTGGACTGAAGCTCCTCCACGCGCCCGGTATGCAAGACAAACGGAATGACTTTTTCGGGCGCATCAGGACTGATTCGCTCCACGGCAGCCTCGAGGTTGGCCCGCTTGCGAGAGGCGATCACCACGCGGGCGCCGGCCTGGACCATCCCCCGGGCGATGGCCTCCCCAATCCCACGAGATCCCCCGGTCACAAGGGCCAGGTGGCCTTCGAGGGGCAACGGAGCAGCTCCGATAGACTGGCGCGTAGGGTCCGACATCAATTCCTCCAAGATCGCGGATCCCTATCGCGGCCAATGCGGTTCGAGGTTGACCCTGGCGTCTGTGTCGAGTACCCCTTCAGTGGCCGTAGGGTGTAGAGCGCGGGACCGCCCGCAGAGGTATCCATGAAGCTGTCCTCCTGTTCTCGTGTCTCCAGCACCGCAGTGGCGCTCAGGCTTGGCCTCTGCACGGTCGCGGCCGCCACGAGCATCGGCTGCAATACGCAGACCGTCTGGCTCTTGAAGTTCGACAAGACCAGTCCAGCCGACTGCGAGTCCGGCGTAGAGCACAACTTCAACGGTGCCTTTGTGCCGTCGGGCGGCGAAGCGTGGACCACCGTCTCGGAAGTGCAGCGCGCCAACGACATCGCCTTCGCCCAGCTGATTGAGGCGGGCAGGGGGGTGGGAATCCTGGTGATGGGTGATCAGGCCTTCCCCGGCGAGCGCGACGGCAACGACTGGCTGTTTACCTGGACCGATGCCCTCGGAACCGCGAACGGCCAGCAGCATGTGAGCGGCTACGGCTACTTCGAGTACGCCGAGACCACCACGGAGTGGGACATCCGATTCGACACGGAGCGGGGCGAGACGACCGGTGAGCTCGAACAGATCGATCTGGTCCGGGACACCTGGCGCGAGAGCGACATCTGGTCCGACGATGCCGCCAATACTGTGGGCTACACCGGTCAAATTCCATCCGCCACCATGCTGTTGATCAACGACCCCGTCTCTGGCTACGACATCGGTGCAACCAACCAGGCCGACACGGCTGACTGCGCAACCACCACCGACGAGCCGTGGTGTGAGATCAGCGACGTGAGCCTGTGCGAGACCAGCCGCAAGTTCACCGCCACGCGTACCCGCCTCGACGACGAAGCGGCCTACAACGCTCTCGGGGGCGTGTCAGGCTCCGCAAGCGACCAGTAGCCGACCATCCTCCGGGGCTGGAGCGCGACGCCCCGCATGCGCGACGCCGGACCAAGAGACCACGATGACCGCACTCGAGGACATCCAACCGGCGTTTCTCACCCTGCCCGAACCCGGTGATCGAACCTACCGCACGTTGCTTCGCAAGGTTCGACTCCAGGGTGTTCGCCACCTTCTGGAGCTCTCCGGCAGCGGCCCGATGGGTGCGCTGCGGGATCCGGTGCAACGCGCGGCTCGGAAGAACAGCCGCGCCCTCCTACAGGTCGTCGGACTGCACGACATCCTCACCCCGCTCCTGTGCCATCGGGCTGGGCTTTGCTCCACTCCCCTCCTGATGCAGGTCGCCATCCCGAGCCTGCTCGTGGCGCTCAGTCGGGCCGGTCTCCTCACCGAGTCTGTGCTGTGGCCCCAGGCCCTCCCTCACCTGCTCGATCCAACGCGCGGACTGCTCGTGACGCATACCGCCGGTGCGCTCGATGGCCTCGTGGCCCATCCCGATGGCATCGAAGTCCGGCACGGCAGTGATTTCGGGCGACTTGACCAGCTTGCCCCTCCCTTCGAGGTCAGGCCACAACAACACACCATCACGCCCGGCCTCCATCTCTCGCTGGTCGACACGAATCCCCTTGCCATGGTGGAAGCCCATCCAGACAAGCGAGGCAACGCCCTGTCCCTGTCTGGTCGCCCCGTCGAGGAATGGGTGCAGGCGTTGCGCCAGTCCACCCAAGCTCTGCACACCCACCTGCCCGAGTGGACCTCCGCGCTGAGCCGAGCGCCCATGCGGCTTGTACCCGTGGGATTTGAGTCGGAGCGACATCTCTCGGCTTCGTACCGGGAAGCGCTGGGGGTGGCCTACCTCAGCCTTCATCCGTCCACGCTTACTCTTGCCGAGGCCATCGTGCATGAGGGGCAACACAGCCGACTCAATACCCTGCTGCTGCTCGACCCCGTGCTGCACAATGGCACCACAGCCTGGACCCCGTCACCGGTCCGTCCCGACCTACGGCCGCTCAACGGGGTGTTGCTCGCTGCACATGCTTTCGTGCCCGTGGCCGTGTTTCACGCCCGCCTTGCCGCTGCCGGACACCCCCTCTCAGCAGACCCCATGTTTGCGGCCCGCCGCGCGGCTGTACTCGTCGGGAACCAACGCGGCCTGGATACCTGCCAGGAGCTGGCCGACGCCTCTTCGGCCGGGAACCAACTGATGCAGGCCCTGCAGCGGGTCCACGAATGGTGTTGTCGAGCCCACCCCGATGGACTGCGGGGCGCTCGAGCGTTGTGCGCCGACGCGCTTCCGGAGGGAGTTCCACTTGCCCCACCGTCCGGTTAGCGCCCCAAGGCCATGCCTGAACGCCCCGAGCTCGACTATCAACGTGACCTTCTCAGCGATGCCATTCCGGGCACGGTGATCGCTGCGGTCCATGTGCACGACCCCATCGTAGTCCGGCAAATGGTGCGCACAGACCTCTCCGAGGCCCTCGTTGGCCGGCGGGTCACCACCATCGTTCGTCGTGCTCACTTCATGATCATCGGTCTCGAGGGGCCCGCTCCTCACCTTGCGCTGGCCATCCATCCAATGCTCGCGGGGCGCTTCCAGCTGTGCGCTGCCAGCGACCGGGTTCCGAAAGACACCTGCTTTGCCATCACGCTCGATGACGGGCGCCAGCTGCGGTACCGCGACCGCAAGAGAATGGGAAAGGTCTACATCCACGAACAGGCCAAGCGCGCCTCGATTCCAGGACTCGCGACCGTGGGCGTGGATGTACTCGGTCTGGAGTTCACCTTCGAGCGCTTTGCTGCCTTGGCGCAGAAGCGACGCGACCAAGTGAAGGTCTTCCTCATGGACAAGAGTGCCCTCGACGCCTTCGGCAACGCCTACGCAGATGAGACCTTGTTCGCTGCCGGAATTCATCCCAAAGCGCGCGTGCGAGAGCTGTCTTCCGAGCAGCTCCGTGCCCTCCATGCCGCCGCAGTGTCCGTACTCCAAGAAGCAAGCGACACCGTGCGTGCGCGCAAGCCACCGCTCCACGAAAAGGTACGGGACTTTCTCAAGGTACGAAATCGCAAGGGCCAGCCCTGCCCCACCTGTGGCACGCCCATTCGGGTGGCCGGCGTGCGGGGTCACGACGCCTTTTTTTGCGCGGTATGTCAGCCGGATCGAAGCGGACGCGGTTTTGTTCGATGGTCTCGGTGAGCGCTCCGACTCCGCCTCAGGCAGACACACTCAACCCGATGCGCAAGCGCCACTGGATCCACCCAAAGGCGGGAAGCGTGATGATGACCACCGAGAGCGCCCAAGCGATCACGGAACCGGTCGCCACGCCCGCTATCGGCAACAGAAAGGCCGCGAAGATCGCATACACCGAGACGGCGGTGGACCCGAGCATCATCGGACCGACAGCCCCGCCCTGAACGGCCTCTCCCTGGCTCCACCAGAGCGAGACCATCGAGGTGAGGAAGATGGCGGGAAACACCGATGCCACACCAGAAATCAGCGGCCCCGCTACCGACGCGAGCAACACCGCTCCCGAGATGGCAGCGGCTGCGAGCACACCACGCGCAGCCAGCGTGACGGATCCGACCGTACGCTTTCCCTTTGGGGCAGGCCGGGGCCGCCAGGTGGACCACAAGCCGAAGGTCAGGCTCAAGCCCGCGCAGCACACCCCTGGAACCATGGCCGTGATGCCCAGATTTTCCAGCTGGCTCATCACAAACACGGCTGCCGTCGCCACCACTGCCCAGACCGCCAGCGACACACACACCATGAGCGCCAGCCGGAGTGAGAGCGCGGCCTTGGGAAGCCTGGCGGGTGCCTCACGCCATACGAGAAGGAACAGAACGTTGACCCACATTCCCACCGGTACCGCAGCCATGGACGCCACAAAGGCATCCGGATCCGACGATGCGGTCCAGATCCCCGCAGCGGCCGGAACAATCGTGGTGGGCAACGTGCCAAGCAAGCCCCCAAGCCGTCCGCCCAAGCGTTCTACGGCCACGGTGGCGCCAATGGCCACCAGTCCTGCAGACACACCCGCCACCAAAACGCTTGCCAAGCCGCACCTCCGCACCTCCGTCGCGTCGGACGTCGGGCTCCGTCCGATTACCCGCTTGCCCAAGCTCCCGCTCAATCTCATCCGCGATTCCGTGCGCAGCGCACGGATTCCGGGGCGCGCTGCGGGGCTCCGAGCGGGACCGTTGACCGCAGATATTCAGCCCAAGGCTCCAAAAGCTGCACATCAACGGTGTCTGGGCTTCAAAATATTTTTTTCGCTCTCGCATAAAGAAAACTTTTTATTTTCCCTGATTCGGGAAAAAATTAAAACCCTTTATCCCACCAGATCCGATTTGCAGATCTCCGAACTTGCCCAGCAAAACTTGAGAACCAGCAAGATTCATCCTTGCAATATGCACATCATCCTGCGAAGCTTAAATCATGGCGGATTCGGCGCGTTTTCTCCATAGACCACATCGGCCATCCTGCGAGGTTCCCATGTCCCTCCCGCAAGAAGACAGCATCATCCCGATCGCTCTGGAGCCGGTGTCTTTCGAGCGCGTCCTACCGACGCGAGAGCGCACCTTGCCGCGACGCGCCACCCGTGAGACTTCGCCCGCAGCTGCCTCGGCGCCCCAGGCATCGGTGTCCACCCTCGCAATCGGCGCGCTCGCGACCCTGCTGCTGCTCGCGCTTCCACTTCCACTCCTACTCGACGAGACCGTGTCCATCGCCCCTCGGGCCGGTCTCCTGGCGCTCTTTGTCTTGCCGCCTGCCCTCTTCATGTATGTGGTCCAAAGTCGGTATGGGCGGCCGTCGAAGTAGTCGCCCCCAGTCGAGCGCACGCGCGCGAGCCGTCCACTTGGCCGCGCCAACCTTGTTCTTCGGGTCCTTGCGCTCCAGCAGCCCCACGCTCACAGCAATCCATCGCTGCCGTAGCCCCCTCGGACCGACAGGACCCGCTACACTCGGTGTATGCAACCTCCAAGCATCACCAGCTCCTCGCTGCTCACTGCCTTTATCCTAGGCTGCGGCCCCGACATCAAAGGAGAGTCCCTGGCAGACTCCGGCGACACCGCGCCCGTTGTGGTCGACTCAGGCGAGCCAGACGACACCGACGACACCGACGACACCGACGAGCCCGGTCCCCCACCCAAAGGCGACGTGGTGGTGGAATACACCGTTTCCTGGGACTTTGGTGACACCATCATCGAGGTGTGTTCCAGCACGCTTGCCCTGACCGATGTGGACACCAGCCATCGCACATGGACCGTCTGGACCGATGCCGGCATCGACCTCGACCCACACGACCTGCCCAACACAGCACCGGAGTCCACACCTGTGGGCGACGGCACCACGTTCAATCCTGGGTCTCACCGTTTCTCTGTCAATCAGACCACAGACCCCGATCTGGCATCCTACGAGGCCGCTTTGGTGAGCGGCGCCACCCCCATCTGCCTCCTGGCAAGCGGAAATGACCTCTCCCTCGAGCAAGCGGTCATCCCCGAGCCAATCCCGGAGCTGGTCGGTGCGCTCACCGAGGTCGGGCTTCGCATCAGCGTGGCCTGGACCGACCGATAGCCCAGCCGGCCCCGTGTTCGGTCTGGTGGCTTCACACCACGTGGCTGTCGCCCTGCTCTTCCATCACGCGCGACCGCAGCTGGCCGCAGCCCGCGTCGATGTCGATGCCACGGCGCACCCGCACGCTCGCGGGAACTCCGTAGCGACCGAGGGTCTGGAGGAAGCGCTGTACCCGCTCCGGTGCACTGGGCTGCCCGCCGTAGCCTCCGGTCGGGTTCAAGGGAATCACATTGACGTGGCATAGGAGACCGGACAACAGACGCCCCAGCCGCTGGGCCTCTGCCACAGAGTCGGTCTCCCCCTCAATCAGCGCCCACTCGAAGGTGATCCGTCGGTGGGTCTTCTCCACATACTCGCGACACGCCTCGACCAGCGTCTCGATCGACCACTTGCGGTTGACCGGCATCAGCGCACTCCGCGCAGTGTCGGTGGCCGCATGCAACGAGACCGCCAGAGTGACCTGGATTCCCTCGTCGGCCAACGACTTGATCCGCGGCACGATACCCACGGTGCTGACCGTGATGTGGCGCGCGCCGATGCCCAGATCCTTGTTCATGCGCTTCATCGCGGCGACAACTGGGTTGTAGTTGTGAAACGGCTCGCCCATTCCCATCAAAACCACGTTGCTCAGGCGCTCACCCTCCGCCTTCAGCGCACGATCGTAGCGCCACACCTGCTCGAAGATCTCCGTGCTGGAGAGGTGCCGAGCAAACCCCATCTGTCCAGTGGCGCAGAACACACAGCCCATGGCACAGCCGGCTTGCGAAGAGATGCAGGCCGTCCGACGTCCGTCGGCGTAGCGCATGAGCACGGACTCGATCAGGTGGCCGTCTGGCAGGCGATACAGGCGCTTGACCGTACCATCCTTGCTCGACTGTTCGGTGGCCACGCGGAGGGTCCCAAGGGCCGTCTCTGCCGCCAGTGACTCCCGCAGTGCCCGAGGCAGGTCGGACATCTGGTCCACCGAGCTCGCCCCTTTCTGATAGAGCCATCGTCGGATCTGGCGTGCCCGAAACGACCGCTGCCCACGCTGCGCAAGCCATGCCGCCAAGTCGGCCTCAGAAAGCGACAGCAGATCGGTGGGGGCGGTCATGGTGGTGTGGATCCGGGGTCTGGCGGTGCGTGATGCCAAGGCCCCCTACTCTCCTAATCCCGGATTCCCCATGTTTTCGAGACATTCCCTTGTGCGTTGCCACAGCTGGCTCGCCCTGGCCGCAACCGCCTGCGCCGGGCACAATCCACGCCAGTCCGATCGGCTGTTTCCTGCCGCAGGTCCGGCCGTGATTGGTCACCGTGGCGCGGCTGCACTCGCCCCGGAAAACACCCGGGCGGGATTTTCCAGGGCGACCGAGCTGGGCGTCGCATTCGAGCTTGATGTCACGCTCAGTGAAGATGGCCATCTCGTGGTTATTCACGATGATACTCTCGAGCGCACAACGACGGGTTCGGGTCTGGTCTCCGAGACCGCCTGGCGCGACATCCAGCCGCTTGATGCCGGGAGCTGGTACGGCAGCCAGTGGGCAGGCGAGCCCGTTCCATCGCTTCCAGATGTGCTGGGGGAGTTCGGCCATTCGGTGGTCGTCGATGTCGAGATCAAGAGCCCACCGTCCGGGACCTCCGTGAAGCCTGTCGCCAGGGCTGTAGTGGCAGCGATCCAAGATGCGGGCCTCACGCAGCGTGCACTCGTGACCTCCTTCAATCCGTACGTGCTTGAAGCTGTCCGAGAAGCTGACCCGAGCATTCTCCGCGGTCAGCTGGTCGCCACCTTCGATGATGCCGACCTCACAGGAATTGAAAAGCTCGTATTGCGGAACCTCTGGCTGAACCGGAAAGCACAGGCAGACATCCTCGCCGCTGAAGCCGCCTTCCTTCGCGCTCGCGGCCCTCGCTACGTGCGTTGGATGAAGCAGAAGGGCTACCGAGTCCTGGCGTGGACCGTGAACGATCCGGCCGAGATGGAGGAAATGGTGGCTCTCGGTGCCGATGGCATCATCACGGATCACCCGGACCGAGCGCTCGAGGTGCTTCGCGGTCCGCCGACTCCTTGATTCGCGCCATCAGGTGGCGCAAGTCCACCCACGGCTGGCCAGTGCCCGTACAAACGAGCAAGTCCACGTCGGTCTCGAATTCGAGCAGCTCCGACAACCGAAAGGGCCCAAACACGTATGACGCATGGCCCAGCACCCAAATGCGCTCAGCCGCGCGCGCCTGCGAAGCCTGGAAGACCTGTTCGAGAGCGGCGTCATACGCGGCGCGCTCGTTGGGATTCCACTCCCCATCACCATTGAAGTCCCAGTGCGTGAGCAGCGTGGCTTCATGGGCCGCCGCCTCACGCAGCCTGCATCCGGCCTCGACCGCCTCGACCAGCTTCTCCACGGCCGCCGCCTCCGTGTCGTGGTGAGCGGTACGCAACGCCGCCGCTTCCTTCTGCAAGGCGTGCACGACGTGGGCCTCTCGCCACCGCGATGGCAACAGTCCCATCCGAAGCAGCAGCCATGGCGTGAGCAGCCCCGTTCCTGGAATCGGAAACAACTCCAGAACGAGAAACACCCCTGCAGCGGGTGCCATTCGCAGCAAGTCGGCCAGCTGCGACCGAAGGTCTGCGCGCTCCGCCTCTGTGAGCGTGGCGCGGCCATCGGCCAGTGACTTGCGCAAGGTGGAGACGAGGCTGGCGGTCTCCTGGAGCTCGCCCAGCACGTGACCCCAGTTCTGCCGCACAGCACTGGCCACCGTGCGTTGCATTCGGGCGAAGAATCCCGGAGGTTCTTCCAGGATGGTCAGCTCTCCCCGCAACGCCCGCAAACGGGAGCTGTCCACCCCGTGCGCATCCAAGTCATCCACCAACCGGTCCAGCGCCGGTCGAAGTGCGACCACCCCGGACGGAGAGCCGTCGGTCTCACTGGATGCGATGGGTGACGATGCAGGGAACACGGCGAACCTCTCAGGCCAGCGCAGGGACTTCCTCAGGAAAAGCTGCAGCGACTGCGTTGTATCCACCCATCCCGTGCACACCACCACCGGGGGGACTGCTGGCCGAACAGATCCAGATGCGCGGGTTCGGTGTCGACCAGGGAATGGCCCGAACGGTGGGTCGTGTCAGCAACTGTGCCAACGTAGCCGCTCCTCCGTTGACATCGCCACCCACATAGTTTGCATTGTGTCGCTCGAAGTCGGACGGTCCCATGCTGTGCCTCGCCAACACCACATCCTGGAACCCGGGGGCATAGCGCTCGATCTGCGCCTCGATGGCTGCGGTGCGATCGAAAGGACAGTCATGCGGGACATGGCAATAGGCCCACCCCGTATGGTGGCCCCCAGGCGCTCGTGTTCGATCGGCCGTGGATTGCTGGGCAACCAGCACGTACGGGCGTTCACTCACCTTGCCGTGGCTGCAGGCCCACTCGCTCGCGGCGATTTCGCCCAGAGAGCCTCCGAGGTGTACCGTACCGGCACCCGCGACCGCCTCGTCGCGCCAGGGAATCGGTGCTGACAGCGCATAGTCCACCTTGAACACGCCCGGCCCGTAGCGGTACCGCAGCAAGCGCGCGACAAAGGCATCGGGAAGCCGACGCCCCGCAATTCGAGCCAGCGCATGCGGCCCCGTGTCGAAGAACACCGGGCCGAGCGTCTCCACCGCATCCACATTGGTGACTTCGGTGTGCAGGCGAATCACGCCCCCTTGCGCCTCGAAGAGCGCGCCCATGGCTGTGGCCAGCGAGGCTGCGCCCCCCTTCGGAAACGGCCAACCCACAGCATGCCCAGCGATCTGCAGCATCATGCCAATCGCGGCACTCGGGGGGTGCTCGAGCGGCAAGACCGAGTGTGCCGCCAGTCCCGCGAACAGTGCGCGTGCCGGCTCTTCTCGGAACAGGTTGCGGGCGAGCATAGTGGCAGGCAGTGCAGCAGACACCCCAAAGCGTGCCAACACACCGAGCGACGCCGGCCAGGCCGGTGGCCCCATGCCGGAGCGCATCAGTTGCATCCAGTCCTTCACCAACGGTCCCATCCAGCGCTCGTATCGCTGCCCATCGACACCAAGCTCAGCCGCTGTCTGAGCCACATCTCGATGCAGCAAAACGGGCGGCCGGTCCTCCAGCGGATGAGCGAGCGGTACCTCCGGGTGCACCCACTCCAGGCCATACTCGGCAAGGGGAAGCGTGCGGAGATACGGCGACGCAACCGCCATGGGATGGACCGCCGAGCACGTGTCGTGCAGGAAGTCCGGCAGCGTCAATGTGTCGGTCCAGAGTCCGCCGCCAATTCGACTGCGGGCCTCGTACATCACCACGGACCGTCCGGTGGCCTGCAACGCAAGCGCAGCGGCAAGCCCGTTCGGACCTGAGCCCACAACAGCCGCATCGAAGGGCTTCAGGGTCATTTTGACTCCAATGCGAAGAGAGCAGGAAGGCGGTGTCTCCAGACTTTCTTGGCCAGACTGGTGCCCAGAACGTCGCAAAGTCGATAGCCGGCCACTGAACGGTACAAATCGTGCCATGTTAGTACGGTGGCTGTCTGACCAAACGACACCACATCCAACGCTGGCGGCAACGCCTTTGGCTGGACTTGTAACAACACGACTCGGCCAACGAAGGCTTTCACCAAGCCCTCGGCAGACAGAGTCCCAAGGAGGAGACCCATGACTATCCATTTCACACGTGCTGTAGGCGCTTTCGGCCTTCTGAGTATCGCTGGAATCACCACTGGTTGCGACGAAGTCAAAGATGCCATTGACGAAGCCGCAGGGAACGACGCACTCGTCTGCGCCGAGGTCTGCACCAAGGTGGAAGAGTGCGGCAACCTGAATCCCCCGACTCCGGAGATCCCCGGACTGAGCTCCGACGGTTCCGGCAGCGCCGGCCTCGACTGTGCCGCCAACTGTGTCGCACCAGACGCCGCATTTTATGGCTACGCCGACTGCCAGATCGAGTGTCTCCAAGGGGAGTCCTGCGGCAGCATGCAGGACTGCTGGGATGCCACGAGCGACACCTTCGCCAGCTACTGTGGCGGCGATGCACCGCCGGTCGGCTCCGACAGCGAAGCCCCTGACAACGGCACCCAGACCGGCTCCAGCGGCGCCGACGACGCCGTGTCGAACCCGGCTGTGGAAGAAGCTGTGGAAGGCTCGGACTTCGTGGTCAACACGGGCTCGGCACCGCCGAACCTCGAAGGCCTGTTCGCCGTCGAAGGCGAGATCTACCAGTCGAGCAACGCCCGCCCCGTGGGCAGCCGCATCGGCACCGAGCTGTGCTTCCACAACCTCGTGAACAGCGGCGCCGACATCAACATCGACTACTGCGAGTACGGCGTGCCCGGAATCGTCTCCGCACCGATCACCGGCGAAGGCCAGGACTTCACGATGTACTTCGTGTACCCGCAGCAGGCGACCATCCTGTTCAGCGGCACCTTGGCTGAAGACGGCCAGTCCGTGGACGCCGCCGAAGCCCTGGTGGTCTACACCTACACCATCGACAGCTGGGAAAAGAGCTCCACCGACTGGAGCCTTACCGACGCGTGCGACGGCTCCGGCTGCACTCCCTGATTCAAGCCTCCGATCGACTCCACGACCGCAGGGTCGTGGGGTGCGTTCCGATGTGACCATTCGCCCCCAGTGCAATTGCCTGGGGGTTTTTTGTGCTGGCCCGGCGTCGCAACCAGCTCACCGCACCCAGACTGCTACATCGAAGAACTCTGCACCAGCGGGAAGACGACCCAGATCACCGCGCCGGGTCCAGTCTTCCAGCGCCCGAGCGTCTTCTGAGGGCGCCTGCCAGATCGCACCGTCTTCGGACACCACCAACAGGTGTTGTGCATCGAGGCTCGGGACGAACTTGAGAAACCCGTCTGATTCTCCTTCTTCGATGTTCAGAAAGTCGGTGGTGTAGAAGACACTCGACGAGCCGAGCACCTTCACCCAGCCATCCCAAGACACCACGTCGTAGAGGATCGGGTCGTCGAGCACTACAGAGGACCAGTTGTCCGCCAGATCGAGGGTCCACGAGAGCTTGCTTCCCGGACCGATGGCCACAAACCCGCCATCCAGAGCCGTGACGGCGTGGCCAGGCGTACTCAGCGCCGACCGCTGTGCGAATGTCGAGCCGCCATCTTCGGAAGCCCACACACAGCCAAGCCCCCCTGCCTCTCCCACAACGAGAACTTCCGAGCCGCGATGAGCAATCGACTCGAAGTGGCAGTCACCGAGCGGATCGAGCACGTCCCACACACGTCCGTCTGGAGAGGTCCCCACGCTTCCATCGCGCCCCACCGCCACGAACTGCGACTCTACCCATGCCACGTCTCGCAGACCCTTGAGAGCGTCGACGAAGACCTCCTCGAAGTCCACGGCATCTTCAGTCACCAGCACCACGGAGCGTTCATCACTCCCACCCACGCCCACGGCCACCGCGTCGGAGCCCGCAAATGCATACAGGCTGTCTGCTGAGGCGTCGTCCTGGTCCGGTCGAACTTCCGACCACGTGTGTCCGTCGTCGTACGATACCGCCACCCAGCCCCCCTTGCCGGTGGCCAGATGCATGGGTGGCAGCACAACCTCCGCATCGGCCGTGCCGATCGTGCCGCCTGAGTCGTCGTCGGTCCAGACGGCTTCGGAGAGCGCTCCCACAATGGTGTCGTGTTGTGGGTGCTCTTCGCGGATGGTCACGTGGCCGTCGGGCACAAGTCCGAGCCACGGGATGCTCAGCCAGTCGGTGGTCCCAAGCGCAAGCCGAAACCGACCATCGGTCGTGTCGACCGGCTCCAAGAAATCCACCGTGATCCCGTCCAGCGAAAGCTCAAGCGTGAACGTTGCGTTTCGCTCCGGCTCCCGCCCATCGAGCCGCAGCGGACCGTCGGAGCGAACCGTGATGCCGCACACACCGATCTCGGACTGCCCATCCACAAGCTCGGGAAGCGCAATCGTGGCCTCCCCGTCGAGGCGGATGGCGCCACTCGGAACGGTTGTGGTGAGCACCGTTCCATCGCAGAGGGCGAGCTCAAGCTCGGCCAGTGTCCAAGTGCCATCGAGGAGGTCCAGCCCTGCGACCGGCGAGGCTCGCGCAGTCATATTGCCGGGATTCCCCACACTCGTGCTCCAGTCCGTGGGCTCTGGTGCTTCGGGTTGCGGCGGTCCATCAGACTCTTCGCTCTTGCGGCATCCGGTGCAGAGAATCAGGAGGCCCACAAAACGCACAAAACGGTTCATTTGGACATCTCCTTGCGTGATTTGGCAGCGGTCGTGACGCCAGCGGTCGCCGACAAAGGAAAAAAGTGCAGGTGGACCTGCACGACTTCGTCACCTGCCTCCGGGGTGCCGTCCACCAATTCAAGCAGGCGGTCGCACATGCTGTTCAGCTCCGACTTGAGTGTGGGTATCAATGACTGCGGCACATGTGCAGTGATCGCCCGAAAGTGCCGTTCATCAGCCGGAAATCGGTCAATGGCACCCAGTGCGAGCCCGAGCATCCCTTCGTGGTAGTTCTGCACCGCAAGCTTGGCGACCTCATGCGGGGTGGTCACCCGGACCTCGCGCGGCTCCCACACGCCATCCTCCGCCTGCACGAGCATTCCCAGCTCTTTGAGACACTCGAGGGCGGCACTCGCCTCCGAGACCGAAATCGCAGGACAGAGCACACCTGCAATCCAGTCCGGCTCCGCACGAAAGGCGGGCAGTGCTGCCAGCTCACGAATCGCCGGGATGTACCAGTGACTCAGGTAGCGGAACCCTTCGCCCTCCAGTCGACGCGCTTCCCGGAAGTGTTGCGACGCCGCAAGGCGAGCCCACGCATTGTTCTTCTCCCGAGTGGAGCCGGCCTGATCCAGCTGGACCAGAGCATCGAAGAATGACGCCTCCTCTTTCTCGAGCCCGAGCGCCACACACACTTTCGGGATCGCATCTTCCGTGAGGTTGCGCCGCCCCTTGATGACATCCGCCAGAAAGCTCGGTGAGCGCTGCCCGGTTCGGCGCGAGAATGCCCGATGACTGAAGCGGGGATTGCGCCCCTTTTTCGCGTCGAACCAGTCCCGCAGGTAGGTGCGGTAGTCGAGGTACCCAAACACGACAGGCAGAGAATCGGGCTGCATACACACTCCGGCGCTTCGGTCTCCAGATGTGTCTCAAAAGTACACCTTCACACGCTGGATTGCATCGCACACCCACTGTATTTCCGTACAGAATGCCAGACAGCCACCACACCCAAACACTATTTATGGTGCTTTTCGTAGACATCACATCCTGCCCGCATGACGTGATGTTCTGGTCTTCCACGGCAACATCCCCAGGCTCGCTCTCCCCCGTACAGCCCCGTGCCAGTACAAATCGCCACCCGTCTGATTTCCATCTTGCTCCACCTCAATACGAGACGGGACAAAGAGGTCGCACAAGTGGTATCAACGATGTGGCAACGCCCCCGAGCGGCGTGATTTTGGAGCTGAGATGACCCGTATTCCATATCTCCACCTCCCTGTACTTGGCCTCGCGCTCGCCCACCTTGCGGGCTGCGGCGGCACCTGTCCCGATGGGTTTGAGGAAAACAAAGACGACAAGTCGTGCACATGTCCCTCCGGCAGCATCTTGAGCGAGTCGGGCGACGAGTGCATCGAGCAGGACGAGGGAGAAGGCGGCGGCGAAGAGTCCGACACCGATGCCGACACCGACGCCGACACCGACACCGATACCGACGCCGATGCCGACACCGATGCCGATACCGATGCCGACACCGACGCCGATGCCGACCCACTGCCGGAAGGTCGGTACGATGGCGAGCTCACATTCCCCGAGATTCCCAACGAAGACCCCGACGCCGAAGAGCCCGAGCGTGAGGCCATGGACGCCTCCATTCTCGGATGGAGTGCGTGGTCGCACGAACAAGCCGGGAAGCTCGTGGTCTACATGGCATCCACCCCGGATGTCACGTGTGAAGAGGTCGCGCTGTACCTGGGCAAGGACCCCGACAGCAATCCGATGACGGAGCGACCGCCGTACGATCCCACCGACATGTTCACCGCAAACACCTGCAACCTGGTCATCGTCTGGACCGAGGCGCCCTTCGGTGAGTACTCCGAGTCCTCTCCCCTCGACTTTCTCGAGTCATTCGACCCGATTGCCACGGTCGCATGTGCGATGGGCGACGGCGCCTTCACAGAGACCGAGTTCAGCGGCTCGTCGGGCTACTACTGGATCAACGAGACCGAGCCCAACACCGCACACTGGTTCACCGGACGGGTGGCCTGGGGCAAGCTGACCCGCCTTGAGCAGGTCTCAGACGGTGTGGAAATCGACGCTGAGATCGACCTCGTCGACGGCGGCTTCCCGCTGTCGAGCGATGCAGAAACCGCTGCGCCGCGCGGCACTGGGAGCGGGACCATCGTGGCCCGCAGCTGCCCTGACCTCGCAGACAGCGACTTCTTCTAGGCCACTCTTCCATCGCGTGTGTCGAGCCCGCGTTGCCGCGTTCGGCCGGCTCGCGTGCCCGTCAAAACAGAACCCCCCGCGCCGGTTCAGCCAGCGCGGGGGGTGCGGTTTTTCGCTTCGAAGATCAGTCGTCTCGGCGGCGAAGCCCAAGCGCAACCAGTCCACCCAGCAGGGCGAGTACACTCGAAGACCCAGCCGCACCCGCTGCGGTGCTGCATCCACCCTTGTAGTACCCGCCAGTGGCGAGCGCGGAAATGGTGAGCGTGGGGTCGGGCGCCTGGAATCCAGAGCCTCGGTCGTTGGTCGAGTCGTCGCGGTCGCCCGGACCACCAAAGTCGTCGACCGACACCACATTGGGGTTGGAGCGGTCCACGAAGGTCCAGGTATCGAGCATCGACCGGTCGCCCTTGCCCTGGTCGTCGAAGTTGCCCCAGGAACGGGCATCTTCGTTGGGCGTAGCCTCCGAGTCAATGTCGCCGCCAGACACACCGTCTGCACCCGATGTCATGCTGGGGAGGGCCCCGTCGACCATCGGAACGTCATCGTTCGCAACGAGCGAATCGTTCCAGAACATGGGCGATGCAGTCAGCCCGCTATCGAGCACATAGGCCCGCAGTCCGGGGTACGCGGTCTCGATGTCGTCGGCCAGGAAGTGGAGCTCACCGATGGAAAGGGTGACGCCACACTCACCGGAGCCAGAAAGGTAGCCCGCATTCCAGGTGCGACCGTCCCACTCCACCTCGATGTCACTCGGGCCATCGGAGCGACCACTCAACACCACGTTTCCGTTGTTGGTTGGGTCAAGCACACCGTCGTCCTGATTGTCGCAGACGATCCGCCAGGTTCCGCGGGCGTTCACGGAAAACGAAAACAGTCCGCCGTACTCGTCGCTCCGGTCATTGACCACGAAGGTCAGCCCATTGGCTTCCGGAACGAGTGGTGCATCACCGGAGAGCAGGGGTGGGTTGACGTACAGAGGAATCTCCGGGTCGACGTCTGCTGCGTAGCGGTCCACGCTGCGACCGGCATCGAAGCCATTCACTCCATGCGGAGTCGCCATCGCCGTCCAGCGATGGCCAGTCCAGCCTTGCAGGTCGAGGGCCACGACCGCATCTCGGCCGTCTTCCCCACCGTCGACGCGGCCGAAGAACATGCCGTCGAAGCCATAGGGATCGTCGTAGCCCCGCGCATCGAGCATCCAGTCGTAGGAGAACAAGCGACCACTGGCGCCATCACCGCCGACCACCGAGATGTCCCAGTCGCCGCGCTGCTCCACTTGGGGGCGCAGCTCGTACGCCCCCGAAGGCCAGCCGGCGAGCACCATCTCTCCGCCGCCCATCAGCACCCCGAGGTCGGTACCATCGGGCGCTCGAACGACCATGCCACCCGCCCCCGCGAACGCGATGCGCTCGTTTTCAGGGTCAACGACATCAACATAAAGCACGTTTTCCAGCAGCAGCCACTGGCCTGGAAGCTCTTGACTGCCTTCCGCCTGCGCCGTTGGCGCAGTCGCGAGAATGGAGATGAGTACTGAAGCCAACATTGGGTCTTACTCCTTCTCAGCGTCGTTGGTCGTCGGTGCCGGATCGACAATGACAAACTCAACGCGCCGGTTTTGCGCACGCCCCTTACTAGTTCCGTTCTTGGCGATGGGCTGGGTTATTGTTCGCCAT
>CAJWOS010000059.1 GCA_913044235.1 uncultured Pseudomonadota bacterium | reverse complement strand
AGCGCGTCTACCTCCTGCTCGCCGCCACGTTCGCGGTGCTCCTGGTGCTGACCAACATCATCGGCATCAAGCTCTTCTACGCGCCGGCGTACGAGGTCACCTCGACGGTGCTCTTCTTCATTCCGTCGTCCGAAGCAGGGTTTGCGCTGACCACGGGCATCATCACCTACCCGCTGACCTTCCTCATCACCGATCTGGTCAGCGAGATCTACGGCAAGCGCCGCGCCGACTTCATGGTGCTGCTCGGCTTCCTCATGAGCGTGCTCATGCTCGTGATCACCCAGATCGCCATGCGGGTGCCCGCCCACCCGTACTGGGTGCCCGCCGAGGGCCCGTTCTACGACGACGTCGCCGGCTACCAGCACGCCTTCGAGAGCGTCTTCTCCCTCAACGGCTACCTGCTGATGGGCCCGATGACAGCCTCCTGCTCCGTCTTCGAGTACTGCTATTCCAGCGTGGTGACCTTCTACCCCGATGGCAGTGGCGACCGCCTGGGCCAGGGCATCGCCGCGGGCGAGGACCTCACCGGCGACGGCAACGCCGACGTCATCTTCGGTGCGCGCTACAACGACGATGCATACAACAATGCTGGCTCTGCGTACATCTGGACCGGTCCCTTCACCACCGGTAGCTCCAACTACGCGGCCAATGCCGACGTGCAGCTCACCGGTACAGCCAACGACGACTTCGCCTTTGGCGGACTGGCGATGGTGGGCGACGTCAACGGCGACGGCAACGCCGACCTGCTCGTGGGCGCCGCACATGCCGAGCAGAGCGGCTACCCCACCGACGCGGGGGAGGCCTACCTGATCTACGGGCCCATCTCGAGCGACCTGAGCCTCAGCGCTGCCGACGTGACCTGGCAGGGCGAAGCAGACTACGACTACCTGGGCGGCGCGGTAGACACGGTCGGCGACTTGGATGGCGACGGCTATGCCGACCTGGCGGTCGGGGCGGCCAAGCAAGACGACGGCGGCACCGACGCCGGTGCGCTGTATCTCATGTACGGACCGGCCTCGGGCGGCGGCGGAGTCTCAAGCGCCGCCGACGCGATGATCACCGGGGCCGCGGCCGGCGATGGCCTCAGTCCTGCGATCGCCAGCCTGGGCGACATGGATGGCGACGGTGCCGACGACTTCGCCGTCTCCGCACCCAAGACCGGCAACGGCGGCACGGTCTACCTGTTCTACGGCGCCCTCTCCACCACGGTGAGCGCCTCGACCGCCAACGTCACCCTCGAACAGAGCGTGGGCGGCAACGGCGCCGGCTACTCCATCGCCGCCGCGGGCGACGTGGATGGCGACGGCAACCTCGACATTGCGGTGAACGACTCGGGCGCCGATAACCTGGGCAAGCTGTACGTTTACCTCGGTCCACTGTCAGGCACGCTCGACCTCGAAGAAGCCCCCATCATCTTCACGGGCAGCATTGGAGAAGGCTTCGGGTGGTCCGTGACCGGCATGGGCGATGCCGACGGAGACGGCCAGGACGACCTCTTCGTGTCGTCGCAGTCCAAGAGCTCCGCCAGCTCGTCGGCCGGCACGATGTACGTGCTCACCGGAATGAGCCAGGGACTCTGAGCGCCCTCACCCTTGCGCTCGGCACACGATGGCCAGGCCGGCAAGACGCTCAGTATTGAATGCTGCACGCCATGCGCGCGAGCGGGATGTACGGCACCGGCTGGCCCCGCTCGCACATCAGCAGGTCGGCCACGAACTGTCGCTTGGCGTCGGCGAGCGAGGGCTCCACGAAGTCGTACTCCACCTCGAGAATGCTTCGCAGCGGGCTGTCCTGATAAAACATCCGACGCGCCAGCTCTTGCCGTGCCACGTCGACGGCATGCATCCAGGTGGCCGGATCCGTGGCGGGATCATTGCCCACAGGCTCGGGCACGCGCAGGCGCTGGGGCACCCGAATCACCGGCTCCTTGCCATATGCATGGTGCTCGGCCGAGTGCCATACGGCGACCGAGTGCACGAATCCAGCGAGGATGCGAGCCAGAGTGTCGGGTTCCGAGAGGGCGCCCGGCGCCGGGAACCCAGGCAGCAGGTCACTGAGCACCTCGCTCCATCGGAGCAGGTCAGCATCGACAGCACCCGCATCGGCCACGCGACGGCAGTGGTCGAGCACCACTGCGTAGTAGTCCCGCAGAAAGTCACCGTAGGGCCCCGGAAAAGCCGGCGGCCCCATTGGATACTGATAGCCCTCGAACGCACTGTTGCCGGGAATCCCACTGTAGTGGTCGGCGATGGATCGAAACACGTGCTTCCAGTCAGCCGGCAGTGCTGTGTAGGGCTCCGACTGGTGGTTGCGCGCCGCCGAGCGCCGGTGCCACAGCACGCCGAAATCGAGGGGCAAGTGCAGGTAGGCATGCGCTTCAACCAGTCGGGCAACTCGGTGCTCCGGCGGCAACAGGGCCCGCGTGACTGCGATCACACTGTTGTGTGGAAAGTGCAGAAAGGGGTGCACGCCCACCACGAGAGCGATCGACGCACCTTGAACCAGAAAGTACCGAGCCCGTCGCCAGCTCTCCCCATCTTCTGGTCGAAACACCCTCCCGCGCACCGCGATGGCCAACACACCATCGCTGGGCGCGTCGAGATCAAGCAGCGCGACGGTGGGCGCCACAGAGATTCCCTCAAGGGGCTTCCACGATTCGAAGTGACTAAAGTCGACCTTGCCCGCCCGCAGCGAAGGGCGCTCGGCGAGGTCCTGCGCAAAGAGGTCGTAGTCATGGGCATCGAGCTTCGACACGATGAAGCGCGAAAACGGCGTCGCGAAGAACAGTCGGTGCAGCTCAGAGTCGGACATCGGGGCGACCCCCCGTGCCGCGCAAGCAAACTGGGCGGTCTCCCACCAGTCATGCTTCAGCGTGTGCAGGTACCGGCTCACCACTCGCTCGCGATAGTCGCTGTAGTCGCTCTCGGGAATCGAAAACACCGCCGGAGGAAGGCGCTCGGGGTTCATGGGAGACGGCATCGGCAGCGGCGATACGGGTGATGCCGGCACATGGTCCACAAACTCAGCTTCCGACAGTGAGCGACTCTTCAGCAGAGCACCCACCAGACGTGCGAGCACGAGGCCATTGGTCAGTCGATCGGCGTCGCCTCCGGCGAGGGCACGCTGGAGGCGCTCGAGCTCCGAGGCCTCCACGTCGGACGTCGCGCCCACCCCCAAGAATCCGCCATCGGCGCGCGCTACAGACCGTGCCCACCGCAGAGCATTCTCGATTCCCGCCCCGCTGCGCGCGGCTTCGGCGTCTCTTGCCCGCAGCCATGTGAGGGCCTTCTCCGTCGTCTTGGGGTCGGGTGGTGCAGAGAGCCAGCCGTGCAGAGTCTGTAGGGCCCCCGGTACTGCTCCGAGCCCGATCTGGTCGGCATACCGCATGATGCGCTCACGTTCCGCGCGTTGGATCACTCCATCCGCCCATGCCACACACACCGCGGGCAGCAAGCTGTAGGTCAACATCTCCGAGGCAACCGCATGCACGGCATCGAGCCCTACTGGAAAACGGTCGACGTTGCTGGAAGATGGCATCGGATTGGTCACTGTACGCCTCAACGGTCCTGGGCCCGTACCGGCGACGCCTACGGGCGGTGCACTCCTATCCTCGCCTGCTGCGTGCGGTCTGATGTCGCTGCGAGGTCGACGCCACAGAACAAGCGTCTGCAAGCCCGGCAGTCCGCAGCCACAGAATGCACCAACTCGCTTTGATGCAGCGGACTGCGTGCGCACGCAGCGGCGTTCATCGACCAAAATGTCTACGATGAAGCCGACACAACGCCATCAAACGAAAACCCCAAAAACACCGCTCCATGGACCATCACCAGACCCTGAGATCTCGAAACGACCCGACGCGCACTCCACCCGCTCACAATCAGGATTTTCCTCATTTCATCCCAGCAACAGGAGCGCTACGGTTCCTGTGCGGTTTCGACATCCGACTCTGCTCTGTGCCTTCCGGTCTCCGGCGGGTTGGGGCTGATGGGCTGCGTGCCGCGAAAGGCCCTTTGGGCCCTTTGTAGTCGACAGGCGCCGCTGTGCGCTCACTTCCCAGCGCGAATCGACCGCGTTTAGGGGGGGAGGGGGGCGAGAAGCGGCGGCGCCCTGTCGGCTCGTTGGGAACAGAACTCCCCAACACACCCATCCAGTCACCTGCGCGTCCAACCAAAACGCATCTGCGACTGGTCTCCTGAGAAAATCTACGGTTCAGGCGCACACTCAATGGTACAGTGCACGCCGGTGGGGCTCTCAGGTACGCAGCGTGCGATACCTGTTTGTGTCGCGCCGTAGTGTAGGGGCCAGACCGCATGGACGAACGGCAACAACCCACGACGTCGGCACCAAAGGGTTCGCGCACCATGCCGGTGTCGCACGGTGCGCAGCGTGTCGCGCAGGCGTCCTTCGGAACGGTGATTGCTGTCGGGGCCGCTCTCTTCGTCGCTGCACTGATCACAGGACAGGGCTTTACGGTCTATCTCGCTCTGCTGTTTGGACTCGGCGCCGCCGGCTTCGGCTATTGGTTGTGGGACCAGGGAGCGTACCGGATCGCGACCACAATCCATGCGGGCGGACTGATCCAGGCGGGCGCGCTCACCTACGTCTTCACGGAGACCCTGGGCGGCGCGACAGCGGTACTGCTGCTGGCAAGTGTCATCACCGCAGGTGGCTTGCTGGGCTGGCGGGGCGCCGTAGCTGCAGTGGCATGCCTCGCCCTGGTCATTCCTGCTGGGCACGTCTGGGCAGAACCCGCCCGCCTGCTCCTGGGCGGAGAGCATGAGCCAATCCTGGTCTCCGAGACCATGATGACGGTGTTCGTCCTCACCAGCATCCCATCCTGGGGTGCCTACGTGGTCGCCATCGACGCCTCGAACCGAGCGGCTTGGGTGCAGGCCCGCGCCGCCGCCGACGCACTCGAGCGCTCCAACCAGGAGCTGGCCGAGGCGAACCGCACCCTCACCGAGCAACGAGACCGCGTGCAGCGTGCCGTAGAACAGCAAGCCGCAGTGGCCAGACTCGGTCTCTACGCAAATGGCCCGGCATCCGTGGATGCAGTCCTGGAACGCGCCACGCAGATTCTCGAGCGATGGTGTGATGTCCCCGACCTGATCGGCGTGGTCCACACGAGCATTCGTGAGCAAGCCGAGCTTCTCGAACGCCTACCGGTCGAGGACCGACCCTTCGCACGCGGCGTTCTGCAAGTGGTTCAGATGCGCTCCGTGCGAACCGAGACCTCCGCAGACGAGCAACCAGAACCGACCGCCGCGTCTGAATACCGCGCCTTCGCATCTCCCACATCGCTGGGCCGAGTCGATGCTGACGTCTGATCTGCGAGAGGCCGCCTGCTTCTGCCAACGGCTCCTGTCTGCAATCCGGGAAAGGCTGCCGCAATGACCGACCGATCATCGCGCATGGATGAGGAGCTCGCGCGAGCGCTGGTCGAGGTGGAGTCCCGTGAGCGCCGTCGCATGGCCGAAGTCCTGCACGATGACCTGCTTCAGCTGCTCGCTGCAGCGCGGCTCGCTCTCGCCACTACCGATGGCCAGGATCGCGCG
The DNA here is from genome assembly GCA_913044235.1 of uncultured Pseudomonadota bacterium. Classification (GTDB taxonomy): domain Bacteria; phylum Myxococcota_A; class UBA796; order UBA796; family UBA2385; genus CAJWOS01. Next base: position 13,469 of record CAJWOS010000059.1, on the reverse strand, counting down.
AGCAACCTCCTCGAGTCCGCGATTCGCCGCGGTCGCCAAATCTGCCGAGGGATGGAGCCCACGCCGTTGGTGGGCGGACTCGACGAAACCCTTCCACGGGTTCTCGATGCGGTCTACGAGAGTCACCGGGTTCAGACCCGGCTCAACCTGCTTGCCTCCCCTCGCCTCTCTCCGATTGTCCACGACATCCTGCTTTCGTGCGCAGCGGAGCTCCTGGTCAATGTCGCTCGGCACGCAGAGGGAAGTGAAGCAAGACTCACCGTTGAAGCCACCAACCACTGGGTCACCATGCGCATCGACGACGACGGACCGGGCTTTGACCTAAGTCGGGTGCAGCCCGGTGCGCACCGACTTGGAGGGATGGGGTTCCCCGCACTCGAGCGACGAATTCGCGCGCTCTCCGGTGGACTGGACTGGTGGAACCGCCAACCCAAAGGCGCTTCGGTCATGGTCTGTCTTCCGCGAGAGGCATGAGTCCGTGTGGCCATACGCGCCGGACTCCGCCCTGGAACCCGAGCCTCACACGGTAGCATGCGTGGGCAAGAGCGCATCGATCACCGTAGACACCACCGTGCGGGTGTGCCGGTCGTCGTAGGCCAGGACCTGTTCGGGTCCGAAGCCCCGGTTGACCAGTGCCGCCACCGTGGACGGCAAAGCGACCACGCGCACGAAGCGTGGCAACAGCCAGCGGGCCAGGTCGGAGAGATCGGCCCCCTCGGGCATGTCCAAGAGCAACAGTACGCCGTCTGTACGCGGAGCCAACTGTCCGGTGGTGAGCATCCCAATGTCGGGCAGTGCTCCCCAGGAAACGCCTCGTGCATCAAAAAACAGCCCGTACAGCTCCATCTGCAGGGTGTCTGACCCAACCAGAATGACATCCCGCCGAACGTCATCGGTTCCGACAAGGCTCCACTCCCACTGCGAGTCTGCCGCCACCGCTGCCCCTTTTCCGCGGGGAATCCACAAGGAGACCCGCGTCCCTCGGCCACCAGACACAACATCCAATGCAGCGCCCTCGGAGTGAACCAAGCCAAGCGGAGCCAGGAGGCCCAGTCCGTCGTGCTTTTCACGCGTCGTAAAAAAAGGTTCCAGGCACCGTTCGCGCGCATGGGGCGTCATTCCATCGCCCGAGTCCTCGATCTCTGCCAGGAGATATTCCTGGTTGCGTAGAGACCCAGCCATCAAGCTCGATGACCGCTCCACCGGCGTGTGCGCCTGAAGACGGATTTCAATCCTGGCGTCAGAGTCGCGTGCGTCCTGCGCTTCCACCGCATTGCGAAGCAGGGCACGCAGCGCACGTTCCAAGCTCAGCGCATCGATCCAGACCCGAGCTTCCCTCGGGCGCTCCACGATCTTGAACTCGCCTCCGATCTCTCGTTGCACTCGTGCAATCGATCGCTCGAGCGCTTTGCCCACATCCACCACCGCGCGACTCGGCACCTGCGTTTCCGAAAATCGCCCCAGCGAGCCGGCCATATCCTGCCCGCGCTGCAAGACCACGAGCAAGTCATTGATGGGACCCACGAGTCGCGACGGGACTTCATCGGAGAGAGCACGTGCGTGGCTCGCTGCCAGCGCGAGCTCCGCTCCGAGTCGGTTCGTGGTGCCCTGGAGCACACGGGCCATCGCCATCGCCAGCGCCACCTTCGTGGCGGGATCGGTCCGCGGTCGCCATCCCTCGTGCCCTCGCACCGACCAAGCCAGCCCCACCACCAGGAGCGGTACCAGAAGCGAGAGCGAAAAGCGGATCACGACCGCATGAGACGACAGGAACGAGCCCGCGCAGAGCAGAATCAACCCCATCAGCATGCCCATGCCCACGCGTGCCGCATCGCGTATCGGGGCGCCCGACTGGCTGTTCAACCCTTCACGCATCGCGAGAGCCAGGGGCAGCACTGCCCCGATGCAGTGCCCCCAAACCAGGAGGGCGATGGGAAATACAGTCGCCTGCTCCATCCATACCATCGGCTCGTTCGGTCCCCCCGGTGGCAGAGCCAGAGTGAGCAGAATGCCCCCGGGAAAAATACTGACGGCTACAGGGACGGCATTCGAGAGCTTCCCTTCTTTCTCGTAGCGACCAATCTGCCAGATAAGCAGGCTCAGAGGAGCAGCCGAAAGCCACACAAGCACGGCTCCGAACGGGAACACATCACTGGCAGCAGCCAGCCCCAAGACCGCAGCAGCCGTGAGATGCCACATCAAGCCGAATCCGCGCTGTCCTCTCGGTGCGGGCCACCAGAAAAAGTGCGCGACCCCAGCGACAATGCCCGCTGTAATGGACGACAGGAGGATGGATACGACAGTGAGTTCGGACAAAGGCGGCCCACAGAGATACCGATTGAAACGCGGCCAACGTTATGGGTATTAACCCTGACCCTCTTCAGGAATTCCCTGAAATCCCTCTGAAAACAACGGATAGCGAGGCCTTCGCGGTAATGCGATCTGAGGCACGATACCATTGTTCTGATGCGTTCAGAACCTCCCTTGAGCACAATACCCCTGGGTCTCCATGAAGGTGCTTTGCGTCGACGACCACACTCTGTTTCGTAAGGGCCTCGTGGCGCTGCTGGAAGCCGACCCGCGCTTTGAGGTCGTCGCCGATCTGGGCAACGCGCCCGACGCCATCGAGTGGCTGGGAAAGAATGAAGCCGACCTCGTGACGGTAGACCTTGCCCTGAATCAGGGCAGTGGGCTCGACCTGCTCGCATCGATTCGCCAGTTCCGGCCCAACCAACGCACCATCGTGCTCACGATGTTCACACACACCACGATGGAACAGAAGGCTCGTGCATTGGGGGCTTCTGACTACATCTGCAAAGATGTTCCACCCGCGCAGTTGTGCGAACGGCTCGCCGCGACCTACGCCGCCCCCGCTCCCTCGGACCTCGACATCGGCAACTACCAGGACCCCATCTCGGCCCTGACACACCGCCAGCTCGACATTTTCCGACTCCTCGGCCGTGGACTCACCACCCGAGAGGTAGCCGAACAGCTGATGCTGTCTCCCAAGACCGTGGAGAGCCATCGGCTGAAGATCAAAGAAATGCTGAAGGTGCGGCACGTGGGTGAGCTTGTCGCCCTGTCTGCGCGGCTGTTTCCACACGGGTGAGCCCAGCCGCACTCCGTGCATGCCGAGCTGCGCACCGCTCCGCCAACACAGTCCGCCCCCGAACACCGCAGACATCTCTGTGTGATTCGAGGCAGCCGGTCGGTCCCACCGCCCCAATCCGGCCGGGGTCTGCGCGCGACTCTACACCGAGCCATTGCCAAGTCACACGCTTGACTTTACCCCCAAAAGTACGGAACAGCCCCCATACTGATGAAGGCTGACCGCACCGACAGTCACAACAGCCGCACCGCTCTGGCATGGTGTTGCCCAGTCGATGGGCTCTTCTGGTGCCCCATCTTCCTGACCTGAGCCCATCTCAATGGCCCCCAACGCGGGAGCACACTTGTCCATCGAGTTGATCCTGGCCGACCACCCCATCCGCGCGGTGGAAGCCCTGGCCTACGACCTAAAGACCCATCCCCCGAGCGACCCCTTCGAGCCGCAAGTGGTGTGGCTCACCGACCCTTTTCTGGAGGGGTGGGTAAAGACCTGGATTGCTCACCACGTGGGGATTGCGGCGCATCTGGAGTTTGTGTCGCTGCGGGAGGGGTTGCTGCGGGCGTGGGCTCCAAGCGACGACCAAAGAACGTGGTGGGAGTCCCTCAAAGATCGTCACCTGGATGACGGAACGATCCAACGACACCCTCATGGGGCCCTGTCCGAAGGCGATCTTGTACAGTCCGTTCTGACCGCCTGGGGAGACCGCACGCATCCGGAGCTGGAGCTTCTACGAGAGGCGCTCCAGAATGGCTCGAAGTGCACAGACGGACGAGCGATGGCCCTGGCGGAGCAGGTAGCTCGGTGGCTCGAGGAAGACTTCTGGGAGCCCACCGACGCACAGGGCTGGCAATCTTGGACCCGGAACCAGTTCCAAGACCCACGCAGGGCTGTCTCCAATACAGCCCGCGACAGGCGCGCCATCCTCAGCCCTTCGGCCAGGTCTCCCCGCGTTCGGCTCTTCGGCGCCACGGCATTGACGACGACAGAACGACGTCTGCTGGTCGAGCTTGGCGCAGATGTCGCGGTGTTTCGCTCCACTGTAGACGCCAGCCAGTGGACCGAGAGCGGGACGGCTCCTCCGCAGGGCAGCGCCGCGTCCCGCCTACTCCGCGTGGAAACCCATGAGCGGGCGCAGTGGCTCCAGAGCGGCGCGTCCATCACTGTCTACGAATCAGCCAGATCCGCATCTACGCCGGACTCACCCGCGCTGTCGATCTGGCAAGACGCCCTGCGCGACCCGGCCACTCCCCAGGCACCGGCCTCCCCATCCACTGCAGAGCTGAAGAAGGCATTCCTGCCCGCTTGGAGCCCGCGTCGCGAGGTCGAGCAGCTGAGATACCGTCTCTTGCAGAGCTTCTCCGAGACCGGGCTGAGCCCGCGCGATGTGTTGATTCTGACCCCAGACATGGGCGTCTATGGTCACCTCATCGCCAGCATCTTCTCCCAGTCCCCCCCAAAGACCGTTCGCTGGACGGAGAGTGAAGCCACGGCACTGCAAGCGTCGGGCATCTCGGTCGATTCTCCCGTCGCCATCCCCATCCGACTGGTGGGGTTGGGACTCAGCCAGACCAACCCGGTTGCGACTGCGCTGCTGTCGGTTCTCGAGCTGTGCTCTGACCGGGTGACCGCGGCAGCCCTGCACACACTCGCCTGCATGCCTGTCGTACAAAAACGGTTCGGGATCCCCGCCGGAAGCGAGGCCGAGCTGGAGACGCTGCTCCGAGATAGCAACGCGGCGTGGGGAATCGAAGGCAGCGACAAGGAGCCGGTCTACGGGCGGGCCCTCGAGCGCAACTCCATGGATTTTGCCATGCAGCGCCTCGCAGCATCGGCGTTCCTGCACCACGAGCGTGGACCCGGCGATGAACCAGACACCCACAGCACGCTCAATCCAACGAGCCAGCCCCGCACACCGCTCGCCGCGGCCACTCCCGAGCGACGGGCGCTTGCAGCCCAGCTGACCCGGCTGACCAACCGCCTGCGGTCCACCCGGTCGCTGCTGCTGGAAGACGACCGTCGCCCTCCCGCCGAGTGGTACCACCTGATGCGCACCCTGCTCGATGGCTTCACCCAGACTGGAGCCTCAACGTCGTTTCTGACGCGAGAGGTGGAGGACACCCTCCAGATCTGCCTCCACCCCGCTCCTTCCGAGTCCATCCCTGGCGCACTGAGCCTCGAGGAGCTGCGCCAAGCAGTTCGCGACCGCTTCGAGCGGCCGCTCTCGGTAAAAGCGGACTTTGGGGCTGCGGTGCGGGTCCAGCGACTCCGACCAGGGGGCATCCCGGCGAGGCCTCTGGTCATCTTCCTCGGCCTGGGCTCCGGCAGCTACCCGCGCCGACCACGCAGGCCCTCGTGGTGGCCCAAGCCATCCCACAAGGTGCCCTCCACGGATGGGATCCTGCTGCAGCGCCAGGCATTCGCAGAAGCCATTCTCGCTGCGGAGTCCGAGGTGTGGCTGTCCTGGACCGCTCGAGAGCTCAACAAGGGCGGCGAGCTTCCCCCCAGCTCGCTCGTGGGTGAGCTGGAAGACCTGCTGTCGCTGTCCGATGCCGCTCAGGAGGCCTGTCGTGCACCGGCTGGCCGGCATCCCTGGTCGGAGACCGCGCCGGTGTCTCTGGACGTGGCGGGGTGGGCGGCACGGACTCAAATGGCGCCGCCACGATCATCGAGCACGGAACCCGACCGCGGACACCGGCTACCCAGCTGGACCGTCCTCGGCACGCGTCGGCACCTCGGCGAGAGACCGAAGAGCGGACCCACCGTCGAGGCTCTGCCCGTCTACCAGCTGGTCTCTGAACTGCTGAGTGGTGCGAAGACCCTGCAGTACAAACGTCTCGGCGTCTACCTCTCGGAGGAAGAAGCCCCCCTTCCCGCGCGGGAACCCATGGGTGCGAGCGGTCTAGACCGCTATGCACTGAGGGAGGAGTGCTTCGTTCAATTGCAGGCTCACCTGCCGAGGGGCGCGAGTGATGAAGAACGAGAGCAAGCCCTGGAAGCCGTTCTGCAGCGCATCATGACGCAACATCAGGGTGTGGGCGACCTGGCCTTGGGCCCCACCGCTGAAGGCGACATCCGCAACGCGGCAAGCCGGGTTCTCCAGGTGGTCGATGCATCACGCACCATCTACGGCACGGTCGAACGAGACGTCTCTTTCTCATGGCGGAGCATGCCAAACTCGACCGGGGCCCAAGTCGAGCTTTCCTGTCGCGTCCCGATGGTGTTTGCGCGCACCGTAGGCGGAGCGAAAGCCCGCATCCACCAGTGGGTCGCCGTCTCCAAGTCCAAGCAGACCATCCGCCAGAAAGCATGGATCGCACTCTGTATGGCACGGTTGTCGGACCAACCCGCGGAAGGCGCACGAATCGTGGTTGACGGCGCCTGTGAGTGGCTCGTTCCGCGGTGTGAACCACACTGGACCTTCGATCTCGCCACGTTTCTGGACCGACAGGCACTCTGGATGGGCGCAGAAGGCGCGGAATTCGCAGCCCGAGAGCTAGAGCGCCGTGTCCTGCTCCGCACATTCGCACTGCGCTCACGGATACCGCTGTTCAAGAAAACGTCGATGGCAGCGGCGGAAGCCGCCTACCGACAGTCTCCAACCAAGACAGACTCGAAAGCACTGGCCACCAAAAAACGTGCTGTGGCGACGAAAGCAGCTTCAATCCGAAAGTGGCAAGACACCGTCGCCGCGAAAAAGGCAGGATCGAAGGGGCGCCAAAATGCAGAAACATCCCTGCAAAAGGCCATCAACGCTCACGAGGTCGCAGAAACAAACCTTGAGGCGTTGCTCAGGGACCTGGACGCGAAGCGGCACAAGTGGCTGACCCAGACGGCTCCCATGAGGGCGCGAAAAGCAGCGGCAAACCAGTGGTACACCGACTTCATGCCAGGCGAGGAGGACGATCCGTGGAATCAGCGAATCTTCTCCGACTATGACCCCATTCTGACGCTTTCCGATGACCCCGCGCTCCACCAAGACACCCAGGTGGTGGAAGCAAGCTGGCGCCAGAGCACGACCCACCAAGCGACCTTCATCGAAGCTGCAAAGCTGCTCTGGGAATCCCTTCTATCGAGCCACCTTACCGATGGACTCCTCGAAGCCTGCGCCGACATGGCGCCATGGAGGTCAGAGTGACTGGCATTCCAACAGCGCCCGATAGCTGGACCGCCCGTGCCGTTCTTCCCACCGGCTGCGGCGTCCTCATCGAGGCCAGCGCTGGGACCGGCAAGACCTACCAGACCGCAGGACTCGTGGTTCGGCTGGTGACCGGCCTGTTGCTCGGTACACCGTCTGAGCCGGTCGATATGGCCAAGATCCTGGTCATCACCTTCTCTCGCGCAGCGGCGGCGGAGCTGCGAGACCGCGTTCGCGGGCGACTCGTCCTCACTCGGAACCGGCTGATGCGGGTGCTCTCTGGCGAGGACGCCGGGACCGCAGCCGGGGCAGACGACTACCTCCTGCTCATCCTTGAAGGAGAGCCAGGGGTCCTCCAAGAGCGCCTGAATCGCGCGCAGGATGCTCTGGCGAACTACGATCAGGCCACCATCGCCACCATCCACTCGTTCTGCCAGGAAATGCTGCAGCTGTATTCCATGGAGGCGGGACTGGACCCACGAGGCGCGGTCCAGGCCGATGCAGAGCAGTTGGTGGAACGAGCCGTCGGAGACCTCCAAGCCGCCATCCTGGCCAACGGCAGCGCCGATGCATGCGCCATTCTCGCAGGCCTCGGCTGGACCGCCGACCGCGGCATTGCGGAGGTGACCAAGCATGCATCCAAAGTAGATGCGGGCGAGCTGGAGCCCGCTTCCGTCTTCGCCGCCCCCGAGCAATCTGTCCCGCAGACGGCGCGCTGGATGCTTCAGCAGGCGGTAGACCACCTCCCGCAGGCGATCCTCACGGCCACTACAGCCTACCAGGAACTCCAGTCTCCGCCTCTCGAAGACCACCTCGCACGCTTCAGCCTCGTCGCTGCCAAGTGGAAGAAGAGCAGAGATAGAGGTCCCTTCTGGAACAAGCAAACCGAGGCGAGCGCTGAGCTCGCCAGCTGGCTGCAGGAGGGCGCATGGGATCCTGATGCCGCCGGAGCAAAACTCTTTGCAGCTCTGGTGACCGCGCACGACCGCTTCCATCAACTGTCCGAAAGAGACCATGCGTGGGTGCTCACAAAGGTTCCTGACATCGAGCCCACCCTCGAGGCCCTTCAACAATGGGCCACCTCGCTCAAAGCCGACCTCGCCGACACGCGCCCGTCCGTCCTCGCAGGAGCCCTCCACTGCGCCATCCGCGTCGTCCAGTCCGAGCGGATGCGTCGCGGTTGGCAGACCTTCGACTCGATGATCTCCGACCTCGCAGCCGCACTCAATCGAGAGGCGGAGTCCAGCCGAAAGCCGCTGACCAAAGCCATCCGCAGACACTACGACGTCGCCATCGTGGATGAATTCCAAGACACCGACAGCGGGCAGTGGGCCATCTTGCAAAAGGTCTTCGTCGAGAGCCCCAGCCACAGGCTGATTGCCGTGGGCGACCCGAAGCAGTCGATCTATCGATTCCGCGGGGCAAACCTGGGCGTGTACCAGGCGGCCCGAGCCGGCTTTCGCCAAGATGCAAACTCCGAAGTCTACAGCCTCGGAACCAACTTTCGGTCCGATCCCAAAATCCTCGCAGCCATCAACCAGTTGTGGGAAGACGGTGCATGGGCGGGTGCAAGCCTGGGCACCTCGCGCAACGCATTCGGCATCGACGCCCTTCGGTACCACCCCATCCAGAGCGGGCGCGCGGGGAGTGCCGACCTTCTCGACCTCCAGTCGCTCGACATTTCCGAGCCAGTGGAGCTGCGCTGGATCAACGAAGAGACCCTGAGCGAGCCACCAGAAGAGCCGCCCGTAGAAGGGGATGCTCCAGAGCTCTCCCCACTCAAGAAAGGCGCTACCCAGACCGCTGTCGCCAAGGCCTGCGCAAAGAGGGTCTATGAGCTCCTTCAGCTGGAGACCGTCCGATTCGGCGACCAGCAGCGCCGTCTCCGCCCCAGCGACTTCGCCATCCTCGTTCGCACCGGCTTCGAAGCAAAGCTCGTGACCAAGTACCTGCAAGAGCGAACAATCCCGAGTATTTATCGAGGCAAGCAGAGCCTGTTTCACACCCCGGCGGTCCCCTTCCTCCAAGCCTGGCTGGCGGCCGTGGCCGCTCCCGATCACGAGGCCCATACGCGCGCTGTGGCACTCACACCCCTGGTCGGGTGGACCGGCGCGCACCTCGCAGCGCAGACCGAGGGAGCCATCGGCCCCGACTGGAGCCAGCTGCGCGCCGACATTCGGAAAGACGCCGAGACCTGGCCCAAGCAGGGCTTCGCAAAGCGCTTCCACCGCTTCTTGTCAGCACGGGGCGGCATCGCCCGACTGCTGGCGATGCCCGCAGGGGAAGCACTCGCCTCCGACCTGATTGACCTCGTGGATGCCTGCGATCAGGCCCAGCGAATCGGTCGGTTGTCGGCCAGTGGCCTGGCTGCATGGCTCACCCAGACCAGAGCAGCGACACCCAAGGAAGACGAAGACACCGCGGTTCAGCTACACACCGACGCTTCCGCCGTGGTGGTCACCACCATCCACAAGAGCAAGGGACTCGAGTTTCCCTTCGTGATGGTCCCCTTCAGCTGGTACGCATTTTCCACCGGCGATGGACACAATGTCCTTCGGTACTCCCAGGGAGAGAAGCTCATCGCCAACTTCGCCCCGAAGGGCTCCATCTACGCAGGGAAGACCACACACTCACGCGAAGAAGCCCTTGCTCGAGTGCAGGCCGAGGATCGCCAGGAAGCGATGCGGCTGCTGTATGTGGCCCTCACCCGAGCCAAGCACAAGCTGGTGCTCTGGGGGGCCCACCACGACTCTCCCGATGCCCCTCTGGCCAGACTTCTGGACATCAAAGACGCGCACGACCGGATCAGCCGGGCCCCCCAAAGCTGGCCCGCGGCGCTGGACACCGGCGTGGCCCGCATCGACGAGCCCTTCGATCTCGACGGTCTACCCGCGAAGTGGAGTCCTCCCCCACCGGAACAGGCGCCCCCGAATGCTCCGCTTCCTTGGAACAACCGCCTCCACCAGACATGGCAGATCGCCAGCTATACATCCCTCTCTGCCAGCATGAAGCCCAAGGGCGCGCCAGAGACCATCGAAGATGAAGACGTCGCCGCGGGGTCCTCGGCCGAGGCCATGGCAGCAGACCCGTCAACGCCCGAGACCGACACTGCAGCAACGCCAGTGCCAACGCGCCACCTCTGCCCGGAACCGCTACTGAAGCCACGACCACCGGCCGAGCTCCTCGAGCCCGTCCTGGGCGAGCCCCTCATCGGCGGCCCCCAGGCCGGCTCGTGGGTGCATTCCGTCCTCGAAGACGTCGCCTTCCAGCCCACGAATGGACGCCTTCTAGCAAAAGACGGCCGCCCCTTGGATGTGCTGCTCACGAATGCGGCCCATCAACACGGCGTCGGCGGTCCGCACGTAGACCCGGACCGTTGTCACCACCAGGTCGTGAAGCGATTGCTCCCAGAGTGGCTCTCCACCCCGCTGAGTGGTCCCAGGCTCCCGTCGCTTCGCACCGGCTACTCACTCTCCGACCTCAAGCCAAGCGACCGCATCGACGAGCTCGAGTTCGACCTCCGCCTCGGCGGCGGGCATGGTGGTTCCACCCTGAACCGAACCACCCGGCCCAAGCGCGATGACGCGCTGAGAGCCTCCCTGAGCACTCCCAGCCCGGCCGCCCAGCAGGCCACCCGCGCGTGGCTCAACCGGATTCTGGCACGCGAGCGGATTGCCAAAAGCGACTCGGACCCGTCTATCGAAAGAGTGAGTGTTCTTCCCGCCGTCGAGGGCTTTCTCACCGGAAAGATCGACCTCGTTTTTCGGATTCCCCAGGCCGGCGTCGAGTCCCCGACCGCGACCGACTACGTCTACTTTCTGGCCGACTACAAGACCAACTCGCTGGCCGGTACCGACCGGATGAAGTCAGCCAACGATGGATGGGGCCGGGTCAACGATCCGGCCCGAGGCGGCACCCGAACACCCCGCCTCCGCCGGTGGCATTACACCGATCCGGTGATGGCCTGGTGCATGGAGCACAGTGCCTACCACCTGCAGTCGCTGCTCTACAGCGTGGCCCTCGACCGCTTCCTGCAGGCCCGACTCGGCAGCGCCTACAACCCCGACGTCCACTTTGGCGGGCATCTGTACCTGTTCCTGCGGGGCATGGAAGGCACTTCGCCCACCCACGACGGCACCCGGCATGCCCTCGGTGTGTGGGCCGACCGATGGTCCCCCACCACCATTCGCACCTTTGGCGCAGCCCTGACCGAAAGCCCGGGAGGCACCCATGCCTGAGTACAACCCCACCGCTGCGGAGCAGGCGCTCGCCGCTCAGATGGAGTCCGAGCTGCGCACTGTTGGACTCGCTATCCGGGCGGCTCCCCTGCTGGAGCGACGGGTGCTGTCCCAGACGGCTCTGGTCCTGGCCGACACGGTGGCCGCCGCTTGTGGAGAGACCGACATCGAGGCTGTGCTGCTTGCGGCGTTGGTGCTGGCCGCCCACGACCGGGGGCACAGCGCGCTCCCTGTGGAACACCTCTCGGCGTTTCTGCCGCCACGACCGCGCGACGGCACCGCGCTCGTGCCCCTGGCCCCAGACATCTGGCCCGAGCCCACCGCGCTCGACCACAGCCCACTCACCACCGGCACGCCCGCACCGCTCTTGCGCCGCACCGACAGCATCGAGGACCTGGGCGACCTGTGGATGACCCAGCGATACGACCGTGAGGAGCAGTGGGTTGCAGACGCCATCCAGGCACTCCTGAAGCCCATCAAAGAAGATGACGAGGACATCTTCCAGCTGGACGGCTTGAGCCAGACGTTTGGACAAGAGCTCTTCTACGAGCCGGAGCGCCCCACCTGGACCCATCCCGCGCGGGCCGTGCTTGAGCACCTCGCTACGCGTCGCTTTGCCATCCTGACCGGCGGCCCCGGCACCGGCAAGACCTACAACATCCGCCGGGTGCTCGCAGCGTTTCATGCATCGGCCCTGCACCAGAAGCGCTCCATCGTGATCAAGCTGGCCGCACCCACGGGCAAGGCCGGGGTTCGAATGCGGGAGTCCATCGCCAAGAACCTGGATGGAATGCGGTCTGCCATCGAAGCGGCCGCGCAGCGATCGGGCGCAGAAGTGGATGCAGACGCCGTCATCGAGGAGCTCGGCAACCACCGCTCCACCACCATCCACTCGATGATTGGAATGCGCCCGACCGATGGCTCAGCGCGGCACGGAGTCGACGCTCCCCTGGCAGCCGACCTGGTCATCATCGACGAAGCCTCGATGGTCGACCTGCCGATGATGCGACGGCTGCTGCATGCCATCGGTCCTCGCACCCGGCTCGTGCTCTTGGGAGACCGGGATCAGCTCCCCAGTGTGGATGTGGGCACCGTGCTGTCCGACATCGTCGGTCCAGCCCTGGGCGAGGTCCCGTCCGACCTCCCCGTGACCGCCCTCACTGAAAACCGGCGCTCCAGTGATGCGCCCACCCTGGCACTGCTGGTGAAGAAGCTCCAGGAATCGGATGACGCCAGCCAGGCACTGGACATCCTCGCGGGACGGACACGCGCTCCGGTCGAGCCGCTGCCAGACCGCATCCGACATCGGGCACCGCCCGAGCCTCGCTCCGGACCCGCCATCCCTGGCACGGCCGGTCGCCACCACGAGCTGGTGCAGTACCTCCTCGAGCCCTGGCACCGCGACACCCTCACACGAGCCACCGGGGAGGTGGTCGCCAAGAGCGGCTACCTGGCAGAGCTCGCGGCGTTGCTCAAGCCTGCAGCCGAGAGCGCGCCTGCAACGCACAAGTATTCGCGTTCGATGGCCTGGCTCGAGCCCATTGCGCAGGCCGCCCCAGCCCTGATGAGCCTCTTCGACCGCTATCGGGTGCTGGCCGTGCACCGTCGCGGACCGCTGGGCGTGGCCGGACTCAACCAGGCAATGGAACAGTCCATCCGAACCTTCTTGGACGATGCGCTGCCCAAGCACACCCAGCACAGCCTGCCTCGGCGAGCGGGGAAGTGGCTGGGACAGGCCATCCTGATCACCCGAAACGACCGCTCGCTCGATGTCTATAACGGTGATGTGGGTCTTGTTCTCCCGGACCCATCGAACGGGAATGCCCTCGCGCTCGCCCTGCCGAAAGGGCCCGACGACGCCACACCCGGTGCGCTCCGATACCTGTCGCTTGACCGACTTCCTGAGCACCAGACCGCCTTTGCCATGACCGTCCACAAGTCGCAGGGGTCGCAGTACGACCACGTGGCCGTGGTGCTTTCGACCGAG
>CAJWOS010000058.1 GCA_913044235.1 uncultured Pseudomonadota bacterium | reverse complement strand
TCGAATCCATTCGGGTACACGAGTGGCCCTATGCTCGTGCTGTACAAGGTCGACAACGGCACGCTCACGATCCTCGATGAGCTGCGTGGAGATGGGTACCCCCAGGGTGACTTCTTCAAGCTCGGCATCGGCATCAATGGCCGTCAGGTATGGGGTCGGTACTGGAATGATGCCGACGACGCATGGGGCGATGCCATCGCGCTCTCGGGCAGTGACTCCTCACCGCTTCCCGCAGGTGCAACCGGGGTTTACGCCTACGACTCGGGCTACGGAGACAACTTCCTGATCACCGCATTTGGAAGTCTTGAGCTCTATGCCTACGATGACGACAACGATGGTGTCATCGACGACAACGACAACTGTGAGTCGGTCGCGAACCCCGACCAGTCCGACCGCGACCGCGACGGCATTGGCGCTGCCTGCGACAGTGATGATGGTGGCGGTGATGGCGGCGATGATGGCGGCGGCGGCGATGATGGCGGCGGCGATGATGGCGGCGGCGATGGCAGCGATGGCAGCGATGGTGGCGATGGCGGCGACGACGCAGGATCGGGCGACGATGGGCTCGACTCTGACTCCGAAGGCAGCATCGAGTACCAGTCGGAAGGTCTGGCCGAGCGCAGCTACGATCAGGACGGCAAGGTCTCTTCGTGCTCGACTGCACCGGCGCGCTCGGCCGGGCTTGGCCTCCTGGCGGTGTTTGGGCTGGTGGGGCTCCGGCGGCGCCAGTCCTGATGGGCTGTGGCCTGGGAGCGGTCCCGTAGAACGGGGCCGCTCGGATTGACCGAGCCTACGGCGCGCCGTCCAATACGATGGAGCGAATCAGCACGCGACCGGTGGCGGAGACGGTGCCAGGGTCCACTGGTGCAACCTCAATGGCCACCATGGAGACATCGCTTGGATCCAGCGGCTCGATGCCTGGCGTGCGCGGGCGCAACTGGTCGCTGTGAGCGGTCACGTCGGTCCAGATGCCCGGTCGCAGCACGCTGGGGATTCCCGCATAGGTCTGGCCGTCAAAGGTCTCAACGATGATGCGTGCGGCCAGAACCACGGCAGAGCTCTGGGCCTCAAGCTGCACCTGCTTGAGCGTACCGGCACGGGAATCCAGCGCGATGGCCAGAAATCCTGCGCGGAGCTGGTCGGTCGCGAGGGGCCAGGACAATGTGGTCGGACCGCCACCGGCTGCCGGGATGATCTGGAGGGGACGGGTATCGGCGCTCCATCCCATCACCACAGGTGTGCCGTCGGTGGTGGGCTCGATGGTGGTGGGTAGGCTCTCGACGCGGTTTTGGTCGAGCTGAATGCGTCCGCGAAGTGCGCGGGCCGTGGGCGACACCCCCGACCGGCTGTCCACCTGCGCGAGTGCGGCGCGCGCTTGGTCCGGGTCTCCCGACTCGAACCAAGCCCGCCCCAACCAGAACATGTAGTCGGAGCGAAGGGGATCATCGCTGTCGAGATGCTTGGTCACTGCCTCATAGACCGTGATCGCCGCGGCCGGGTCGCGGTCCAGAGCGGCGATCAGTCGTCCGCTATGCAGTGCCGCCCACTCCTCGGGGCCCGACGCGTGGACCGGAACGTGGCTGGCGAGCAGGAGCAGTGCGAGCGGGCCCATCAGCCGTCCGGGTGACCGATGAACTGATAGCCTACGCCATGGAGAGTCTCGATGAAGCGTGGGTTCTGAGCGTTGTCTCCCAGCTTCTTGCGCACGGTGAGCACATGGGTGTCCACGGTGCGAGTTGCGATGCCCGCCTTGTAGCCCCAAACCCGCTTGAGCAGCTCGTCTCGCGAGAGGATCCGGTTCCGATTCTTGAGGAAGAACTCGAGGAGGTCGCGCTCTCGGTTGCTGAGACGCTGCACGGAGTCGGGGTGCGTGATGGTGTACTGGTCGAGGTCCACCTGCACGTCGCCAAAGGAAAAGAGGCGACGGGCACCGCCGGCCCGACGCAGGCACGCTTCGACGCGGGCCTTGAGCTCTGGAAGAGAGAATGGCTTGGTCACGTAGTCGTCGGCGCCGAGCTCGAAGCCGGTGAGCTTGTCTTGCTCTCCAGATCGCGCGGTGAGGAAGATCACAGGCCGCTCAAAACCATCTTCCCGGAGCGCACGGCAGATTTCGTAGCCGTCCATCGCTTCCATGCCGCCCGGACCTTCGTGGAGCATCACATCGAGCACTGCAACATCGGGATGAAAGGATGCTGCGGCCTCGATGGCATCAGCGCCCGTTTGGGCGCCACGCACCTCGAAGCCCTCCCGCTCGAAGTACTTCAGGAGTCTTTTGAGAACGGCTTCTTCGTCCTCGACGAACAGGATGCGGGCCATCGGGTCTCCAGGAATCAACGAGTCAGACTACGACATGCCGGCGCATTGGGGCGCCGATCACATTTTCTTGGCAAATGAGAGGCAGAAAGAAATGGGGTGCTTGGTGTGGCGGATCACCGAAGACCGGAGCGACGTGGTGTTGCTTCGGTGGTCTGTAGGGGAAACCGAAGGGTAAATGTGCTGCCTTTGCCGGGGCGCGACTGGACCGACACGTCGCCGCCATGGGCCCGCATGATGTATCGCGTGATGGTGAGGCCGATGCCTGTGCCCTTCCGGCGGCGAGCGAGGGCATCTCGACTGCGAAAGAAGGGCTCGAAGATCTCGCGAAGGTCGTGGGGTGCAATGCCGATGCCTCGGTCGGAGATCGTGATCTCCACACCGCTCTCCACCACCCGGCCGCGCACACCGATCCAGCCTCCGGGCTCGCTGTACTTGGCTGCGTTGCTCACGAGGTTGATCACACATTGGGAGATGGCGTCTGCGTCGAGGTGCACAACGGGGAGATCCGTGGGCAGGTTCACATCGAGCTCCTTGTCTCGGACCTCCTGGGCGGAGCTGATGCTGTTGATCGACCGCATCACGGTCTCTGCGAGATTGTCGGGGCGTAGGGTATAGCGCTTGGCACCGCGCTCGATGGCGGCAAAGTCGAGCACGTTGTCGACGAGGCGAGACAGTCGCTCACTTTCTCGCACGATGCTGACGTAGGCTTCCTCACGCTCGTCATCGGAGTCCATCAGGTCGAACATCAGCGACTCACCTTGCACCCGGATGTGGGTGATGGGTGACCGCAGCTCGTGGCTCACGCTGGCGGCAAAGTCGGCTTGCATTCGAGCACCGTCGAGCTCTCGCTTCATCAGCCGGGTGGTGGTGATGGTTCCCACGCCGATCATGCCGACTGCGAGCAGGATGATGATGAACCGCTGCCGACGGCGCTGGTCGCGAAGCTCCAGAATGTCGGCTGGGTCGCGGGGCTCCACGACGATGGACCATCCGGTGAGCCAGGGAGCCAGCGGCTTGCTCACGAGCAGCTCCGAGCCCAGAGGCTCGTTTGGCGCGATCAGGTAGGCGGCCACGTCGGAGTCTGTGAGCACACTTGCGCGGGCGTTGGCCTTGAGCTCCGAGACAACCCGTTCGCGGTCGAGTGCAAACACATAGAGGTCGTCGCCCCACCAGGTCGACACCCAGATGGCCCGCTCGCCGTCCACCCAGCCCAGGTCTCCATCTGTGCGTCGGTTTCGCCCGGCCTGGCCCACGATGGCGCCCACTTCGGCCAGGAGCTCGCCGGTCCAGAACAGGCTTGAGGTGCGTTCGTCGGCACGGCCTCGTGTGGCAGCGATCCAGTCGACCGAGGTGCTCTCGGGCTCCAGCACGGACAAGGCATAGCGAACCACCGCAGCCTCTCCACCCTGACCGACCACCCATCTGGTGGAAAGCAGGTTCTCGACGAGCATGCGAAGGTCGTTGCGCCCTCGACGCACACGGCGGCGGTTGGATGACTCGAGAAAGAGCTCTCCGCGGGCCAGTCGCGCCAGATCCACCACCCGAAAACCCCACGGGTCGCGCTGGGTGGGAATGCCTTCGATCAGACGGTTGAGCAGGTCAATGGCCTGGTCGATCTCGCCCGCCTTGATCAGCATCCGGGCCTGGTCGAACTGCAGTCGACTGCGGGCAGCGGGCCAGGGCACCTCAAGGGCCGCGCGCGCATACATCTCGGCCACACCCGCGGCAGGGGCTCCGGCCCGTTCGGCTTCTTCGGCCTGCCGAACCAGTGGGTGGAACAAGGCGACGGCAGGGACACCATCCGCTGCGGTCTCGATGATGAACGGTGCCTCCAGCTGGCCAGACTCGTCGAAGCGAAGGGCTGCGACCATGTGTGGGTGCAGCTCGCGGGGCAGGTCGAGGGGGCTACGGCCCGAGATGAGACGGGCACCGATCCGTTCTTCGAGACGAGAAAATTCCCGGTCGACCGCGCTCCAGTAGGTATCGGCGGTGATGTTCGCGGCGCGCTGCAGGTCTGCACGCACGCTGGCTTCCTCCGTGCCGAGCGACACCACCCCGAAGTACGCGAGCAGCGACGTGGGAAGGAGGATGGTCACCACGAACAGGCCTGCGAACCGCAGAATCCCTTCGAGGTGGGCCGCATCTTCCATCGCCCGGACCTCGCCCCGGCCCCGCACAAGGAAGCGGCGCAACAGGCGCTGAAGCCGGGTGGGGCGATGTCGGGACATAGCGGCTCGGGACGGTCGGATCGCACCGGTACCCTACCAGCGCGGTTTCCATGTTGCTCGAGCGATGGAGCAGGTGCGTGGGTGTGAAGGGGCTACCCGCATGGGAAGTTTGCGTTGTAGGGATCGGCCTGGTCGGTGCCTTTCACGGTGTCCCACGCTTTGGTGTGCATGTCGTTGCACTGTTTCTGGGCGGCGGCGCGGTTGGGGTCGTCGCCCTTCATCTTGTTGGCTTTCTCCGTGCAAGTACAGACCTCCTTGGCAAGTGCCACGCCGTCGATGGCGGGAGTGCCACCGGCACATGCGGTCATCCAAACCAAAACGGAGACAAGCGAAACGCGATTCATACAGAACTCCTTTGCTTCCACTCTCGGTCGGGCGTCGATTGGGGTGTGGTTGCGAGCCGGCACGTATCGCAGGATCCACATCATTTCCCTTCCATCGCCTCGATCTGCGCGGTAGCGTGCCACCCACCCGCAGAAGCAGCCCGGCGGGCATGCCGATGGTGTGCAGACGCGGCGCTTACCGCATGCCTCGACCCTGGCGCCGCTTCCAGCTTCTGCTGCCGTGCTTGTGGTGCACGGCTCGACTCAGTCGCTCCGCCTCGGGGAGCTGCCGGATGCGGGTGAGCCGCTTGCGCGATGCGGCATGGGCCGCTTGCACATACACCAGAGGCTCTGGGTAGTGGGTGCCGATGAGCACACCGCACATCTGCTGGGTGAGCGGCGGCATCTCCCAGGGGGCGTGAATGAAGGCCCGCGGCACATCGCGCAGCTCGGGCACCCAGTGGCGGATGAAGTCGCCATTGGGATCCTGGTCACGCGCCTGCTTGGTGGGGTTGTACATCCGGGGAGTGTTGATTCCCGTGACGCCGGCCTGCATCTGAATCTGCGACCAGTGAATGCCCGGCTCGTAGTCGACAAAGCAGCGCGCAAGATGCAGGCCTGGTGCTCGCCAGTGCAGGTGGAGGGTCCAGGTGGCCACGCTGATGAGCATGGCCCGCATGCGAAAGTTGGTCCAGCCGGTGTGCTGCAGGCTCCGCATGCAAGCATCGACCAGCGGCCAGCCCGTGCGGCCCTCCATCCAGGCGGTGAGTCGCTCTGGGGGGCCGTCGTCGGGTCGCAGCGCATCATAGGCGCGGTTCATGTTCCGAATCTCGAGGGTGGACTCGGACTCCAGCTTCTGGATGAAGTGGCAGTGCCAGTGCAGGCGAGAGACATACGCCTCGAGGCTGCGAGGCCAGCTGGGGTCGGGCAAGTTGCCGCGTCGTCGCCACTCAGCGACCCGGCGCTGCTGGCGTCGGGTGGCCCGGTATACCTGCCGGATGGACAGGGCACCCCATGCGAGGAATGGCGACACGCGACTGCAGCCTTCCGCAGCGGTTCGCGGACTGCTCATGGTCTTCGCGTACTGTGCGCCTCGGTCTTCGAGAAAGGACTGGAGGGTCTCCCAGCCACGAGACTCGCCGCCTTGCTGGGCCCCGGGTCGTCGGGGCGCGGGATGGAGGGCCTCGGGTGCGCACACGCCCACGTCTACGAGACGGTCCGGCAGGGTGGGAGCGTGGAGGTGCTTGGGCACCTTGACCATGGGCTGATCGACCATCCGTCGCCAGTGGGCAGCCCAGTGGTCGCGGTTCTTCAAGCGCCGCACCACGCCCTGCTGAGGAATCTCGGTGAACCGGACTCCCCGCTCGCGCGCCCAGGCGATGACGCGCTCGTCGCGGCGGTACGTGAGCAGGTTGCCGGTTTCCATGTGTGCCCAGAGGTGTTCGAAGGGCAGCACAGAGTGCAGGCGGTCGAGCACGGCGGGCATCGCACCCCGAAGGATCAGGAGTCGTCCGCCCAGGTCTTGCAGAGACCGCTGAAGCTCGGCAAGGCACTCGGCCACGAAGGCGAGGTGCCCGGTGTGGGTGTCTTCGGCGGCGAGCAGCTCGGGTTCATAGACGTAGAGACCCAGCACCGGTCCGCGCTGGGCGGCTTGCCAGAGGGGCGCATGGTCGCGCACCCGGAGGTCGCGCTTGAACCACACCACTTGGAGTCCGCCGTCTCCGGCCGTGAGCGTCATGGGCTGCTACCTTTGGGTGTCGCGAGCGTGGGCGCGGCGGGAAGGGGCGCAGGTCCCGACCTGGATGGTGGGCAGCTGGCGAGGCGACTCCGGAGCCGGATGCGCGCATCCGGCGTTCGTGGTCAAAACGGGGAAGCAGACCTGCATCCGGAACTCCTGGTCGGATACGCAAGGCGTAGACCATTTGGAGGGGGCAGGCGAGCGGGATTTCTGATCCTGCCAGTCGACCTCAGAGCGCGCTCAGCTCGGTGGTGATCTCGTAGCCGTAGTTGCTCGCGGTGGAGAGCCCAAATCCGCTGTAGGTGGTGTCGAGACCCGTGTAGGCATTGTCCATGGTGCGTCCCTTGAAGGTGCCGAATCCCACGCTGCTGCCGATGGTGGTGCTGTAGGCGTCGTATCGCACGGAGTCGCCACACTCAGAGCCGTCCCATCCGGCCGACAACAGGACTTGTTCCCCATCGTTGAGGGGCACCCCGATGGTGCTCGATGTGACGTCGCTGCCTCCGCTTCGAGCCAACACTTCTTCGGCGTACAGCAGGAACCAGGAGGCGCCGCCGTCGGTGCTGCCGTGTGCATAGAGGTCCACGAGGCAGTCTGCGTCGGTGGTGAGGAACATCGAGAACTGGTCGAGGGTAGGGGTGCCGGTGACTTCGTAGTAGTTGCCGCGAAAGTAGGCCGAAGAGCGGCTGTTGTACGTGGCATAGAAGGTGGAGTTGTGGCTGTAGGCGGTCGATGATCCACACTGGCCACCGGTGCAGGTGAAGGTCTCGTCGTCGTCCGCAAAGTACCCATACGACACGGTGCCCAGGTCTGAGTCGTATGCCACGATGTCGTAGAGCTCGTTGTCGGTGGTACCGAGGTGGGCGCCGAAGTCGCATGCGCTGGCGGTAAAGCGGTTTGTGGTGGCACTTTCATCGAGTCCGACTGCGCCGCCATAGAGCGAAGCGTTGTTGCTGTGGAAGCCAGCCGTGGTGCTGCTCGAGCCGGTGCAGGTAAGCGTGCCGCCGTCGAAGAGATCGGCACCTCCGCCGAAAAAGGTGGCGGTGTTGTTCGTGACGAGCGTGTCTTCGACCGTGAGGGACGAGCCGGTGTAGATGCCCAGCCCCCCGCCAAAGGTGTTGCCGAAGTTGCCCTCGATGGTGGAGTCGACGATCCGACCCGTTGCACTGTCGAAGTACGCCACGCCCCCTACGTTTTCTGAGGTGTTGTCGGCGATGGTGGAGTCGTTGATGTCGAGCTCGCACGACCATGCCAGTGCGCCGCCGCCTACGTCGAAGGCTTCGTTGTTGGACAGCTCCACGTTGTTCAGGCTCACCACGGTGGTGCTGTTCGAGCCGACGCAGGCCACGCCACCGCCATACTGCGCATAGCCATGTTGGATGACGACGTTGTCGATGTCGACCGTGAGACCGTTGGTTTCGACGTTGACTACCCGACCGCTATCGGTGCCATCGAGCACCACGATGCCTGAGGCCGGCGCGATGGTGAGATCGTGCTCCACCGTGAGATGGGTGTAGAAGGTGCCGTCACAGAACCAGAGGGTGCCGTTGGCGGTGGTGGTGTAGCGGTCGGCGCTGGTGCTGGTGCCGCCGAACGATGCGGCGAGGTCGGTGAAGACTCCCGAGCGGCTCTCGAAGGCCACGAGGCCCGCTTCGGTGGTGCGGGCATCGCAGTCGTCGTCTACGCCGTTGCAGATCTCCGTCGCCCCGGGATTCACCGATGCAGCCCCGTCGTCGCAGTCGGTGTTGCTCGCCGCGGTTCCGGAAGGGCCATCGCAGTAGAGCACACCGGTCGCGGTGTCGGCGCCATATCCGTCGGTGTCGGCATCGGTGTAGAAGCGGGTCTGCGAGGAGGGATCGACCGTGGCGTCTTCGTCGTCGATGTCGCCGTTGCAGTTGTTGTCGACGGTATCGCAGATCTCGATGGCTTCGGGAGAGATGTCGATGTTGTCATCGTCACAGTCGGTGTGGTCGAGCACGTGGTCGGCAGGTGGTGTGCAGGAAAGAACTCCATCGTCGCTCTCATCACCGTAGCCATCGCCATCGGCGTCGACATAGGAGCGCGACTGAGAGTCGGGGTCGACGCCGCTGTCTTCGTCGTTGGCCACGCCATTGCAGTCTTCATCAAGATTGTCGGTGTCACAGACTTCTGCCGCGTCGGGGTTCACTGTGGCGTTTTCGTCATCGCAGTCGCGGTCGTTGTCGACGGCACCGTCGGGGCGCGCACAGCTCTGCAGCGGCGTGTCGGCGCTGCCGAAGCCATCGCTGTCAGCGTCGAGGTACCAAGTGCTCTGGGAGGACGGGTCGAGTGTGGGGTCGTCGTCGTCGATCGCATCGTTGCAGTTGTTGTCGACGCCGTCGCAGATCTCGGTCGCGTCGGGCGAGATGGACGAGTTGGCGTCGTCGCAGTCTGCCCCGCTCAGGACAGCACCGGCCGGTTGGTCGCAGGCGAGCACGCGCTCGCTCATGTCTCCATATCCGTCGGCATCGCCGTCCACGAACCAGCGCTCAGCGGTCGACAGATCGAGAGCGGGATCAGCGTCGTCGACCAGGCCGTTGCAGTTGTTGTCGATGCCGTCGCATCGCTCCACGGCACCGGGAAAGACCCGGTCATTGGCGTCGTCGCAGTCGGTGTCTGCGGTGAACCCATCGCTGTCGGCATCGACATCGGTCATGCCCGAGAGATTGGCGCCTTCAGGGCTCTTCAGGTCACCATTGACGCTCTGGGAACAGGCCACGAGCATCGCCATGGGCAGCACGAAGGTGGTGGTGGATCGGGACATCTGAAGCTCGATGGGTCATGGGCGCGCAGGGCATTTGTCGGTCCGGCCGTTGGCCAGACCACGCCAGCGTGCGTTGTACCCTGCCCCGGAGCGATCTTCGAGGGCTGGCGTGGGAAATGCCCCGTGGATGATGGCGATCCGATCGCGCGGCTTCGTGGGCGATCGACCGGAGAAGCTAGGACCGCGAGCGCCGCTCGTGGCAACATCGCTTGTGAGACGACCGACCGTCGGGTTCAGTGAGACTCAAGGTATGCGATGACCGCGAGCTTCTCTTCGGTCGACAGTGAATCACATCCGTAGGTATGTCCCGCGTTGCTGAAGACCGCGCGGCGAATGGGCTCGCGGGGCCCGTGCACGCAGAGCAGCTCGTCGAGCGAGTGCACGCTGCCGTTGTGCAGGAAGCGCGACATGGCCCACAGCCCCACGAGACGGGGGGCCTTGAGCTTGTGCGTCACAACGTCTTCGCCCATGTCCACACCGCAGCAGGCGTCGCCGTCCAGGTCGTGATCCATCCAGGCGGCCATGGCGTCATCGGTGCCAATCTCGTCGTAGTCAAACAGCTCGAGTCCGCTGCCGCGAGGACCGGCGTGGCAGTCCAGGCAGCCTACGTCACGGAACAGCGCTTCACCGGTGGCCCGGATTTCCTCGCTTGCGAGGCGATCGGGCTCGGGCGCGTGCAGTGTGCGGATGTAGGTGGCCAGCGGCTGGAGCTCGCGGGGTGTCCAAGTGGGCCCGTCGCCTCCACCCAGGGCATCGAACTGGCCCACGAAGTTTTCGAGCGTGAGGGTGTTGCCGGTCCAGCCCAACATGGCGTGCTGCATTCCATAGGCGCGCTCCTCTTCCGCGGTGGGGATCGAGAAGAGAGAGCTGATCTTGCTGACCGTGTGGACGCCGTCGTTGATCGGCAGAGGCTCGATGAAGAAGTCCATCGTGCCGGGCAGCCAGTCGCTGTAGGCCCGCTGGGCTTCGGGCGGGAAGTCGGGGATATCGCTGCCGAGGAGGCCCGTCAGAACGCCAACCAAGCGGATCTGAAGCCACACGTCAGAGGCGAGGTGGTCGAGCAGTGGCTGGATGACTTCCTGGGCTTGCGGATCCACATCGGAGCCGGTGAGACCGGCAGTTGCGGCGAGAGGGAAGAGCCCCAGAGCGAGGTTGTGGCGGCCATATTCGTAGTCAAGGTTGGCAGCGCCCACCGCGTATCGTCCATCGGGCAGCTGGGCGAAGTGGCAGCTGGCGCAGCTGAAGGCCACACCTTGTGGGCCCTCGACCATGCCCAGTGGGTAGCCATTCTCGGCGTAGGGGTCGGGGATCATTCCGAAGCCGGAGAAGCCGCTTCCGACTTCGTGCTGGAAGTCGCTGAGGAGGATGTCGACGAAGCCAACCGGCACACCAGCGGTGCCAAACGTCTCGTAGAAGAACATCCACTTGCCGCAGCGCAGCTCGAGGTTGCGGTCGGTGCGGTCGCGGCGCCACTGGTCGCAGGCGCCGTCGAGGCTGCCCCCTTCGAGCACGGCGCGGAGGCTGTGATCGATATTGTTCAAGCCGCCGTCGTCGAGATCATTTTCATCAAAGATGGTAATGGGCTCGGGCTCGGGATCGGGCGTGGCGGTGTCGTCGGAGAGTCCGGTGTCGTCGGAGAATCCGCTGTCGCTGGAGGCGCTGTCGGTTTCGTCGCCGTCATCCAGCGTGCTCTTCGGATCGGCACTCGGAAACTCGAGGCTGTCGAGGTCGAGGCCGCAGGCGCTGAGCAGGCTTGCGAAGACGATGGAGACAGCGAGACGAGATGAATGCATGGACGGCTCCACAAGTTCTTCGCCGCATTATTTAGAACAATCGTTATGTGCAACGGTTCCGGCAAAGAATCGTGGAAACGACATTGAACGATGATCCAGTCCGTAAGGGGTTCCCCGGTCGTCGGACTAGCCGACCACCATCTTGTAGATGGCGTCGGCCACTCCCATCAGGCTCTCTCCCGCCATGATTCCGGCAGCCAGCACGATGGCGAACCGCTTGGTCCACGACTCCGCAAACTTCTCGGAGATGGCGTAGACCACGGCGCCCAGGAAGAAGCTGAAGGCATAGTAAGCGGGGATGGCGAACGCGAGGCCGATGCTCACGGGGCTGGGAACCCACTTCACGACCGCTTTGGGAAGGGTCTTTTCGAGGATGGACAGCACGACTCCCGCGGCGCCACCGATCGCCATGGCCATCAGAGCGCCCTCGGGCATCGCTTCGATGCCGTTCTGGAAGACCTCCGCAACAGCCTTCCACTGGGCTACCGCGGGGGCCGCCCACTCGTCGGTGAGCAGCTGGTTCTGCGGGTCGGGAATGAGCACCAGATAGGCGGCGCTTCCCATCAGCGCACCGGAGACCACCCCACAAGCCTGGGCGATGATCTGGTACCGCGGCACGCTGCCCACCATCAGCCCGCTCTTGAGGTCGTGCAGCAGGTCGGCACACTGGCTGGCCGCGCCACCCGTCACGTTGGCGGCCATGAGGTTGCTGGCGGCATTGCCTGGATCGATCACGCCGAAGGAAAGCTGTGTGACCTTGCCCATGGCGCCCACTGGGGTGACGCCGGTCTCTCCCGACACCCGACCGGCCACGATGGCGAGCACGAAGGTGAGCAGCACGCCAAAGGTGGCGAGGCCGATGCTGATGTCGAAGAGCACCACCTGGAGGATCACACTCACAGCACTCACCGCAGCGATGGCGATGAAGTGCCACTTGCGAGGCACATCGTGGGGGTCTTCGGCTGTGTCGCCACCGGTGCGTCGGAACGCATTGAGGATGGCCTTGCCGGAGAAGGCAAAGGAGGTGAGCGAGGCGGTGACCATCATCGCCACACCGGGCCACAGCATCCACTTCACGAGGGCGCCGAACCACAAGGCATCGGCTTCGGCCTTGCCAGGCGTCGCCCAGCCGAGCTCCATCACCTCAGGGGCCACGAAGAGCCAGGCGATGACCGCTCCGAGCATCATGCTTGCAGCGGCGCGCATGCCGATGATGGCACCCACTGCGATCATCATGATCGAGGGGTCCAGCGAGAAGCCCAGGTTGGTCAGGGTGATGGCGGTGTGTCCCTTGCCCGCTACCGCACCGCCGGCCTGGACCGGCAAGGAGCCTGGAAAGCCCACTTTGCTCACGACCTTGAGCACCTCGAGGAGCTTGCCTACCGCTCCGAGCACCATGCCGCCGAGCAGCATCCGCACCCGGGCCATGGCTTCTGCACCCTTTGCGTAGATCTCTTTGAGGGTCTGGCCGGTGGCCACGCCGCCAGGGAAGGGCAGGTTGTCGACCACGAGCATCTGCTTGCGCAGGCCCACGGCCACCACCACGCCAACGAGTGCCACAGAAAGAACCCACATCGACAGCTCCACCCAGCCGAGCGTGCGGCCCGTGAGCATGGTGAGAGCGGGAATCGGTGCCACTAGGCCGGCCGACGAGATGCTGGCGCCGGCCGAGGCCGCCGTCTGGTTGATGTTGTTTTCGAGCAGGCCGAACTTGCGCATTCCGAAGGCCCGTGTGGAGACCTGCCAGAATCCAAAGCCCAGCAGCGCTGCGGTGATCGACATGTTCATGCCCCAGCCGATCTTCAGGCCCAAGTAGATGTTGCATAGCGACAACAGCCCGCCGAAGAGCATCCCCGTGCTGACGGCGCGGAATGTGAGCTGCGGCGCATCGGGATTGGTGGGTGGATATTCGGCGGCTTCGATCTGCGACATCGGGTGGCTCCTGTTCAGAGACCCGGCTGTCTATCGGCTTTCGGCGTCGGCTGCGTTTTGACGGATGTTGGTCGCGGTCGTATCGGGGTCTACTCGCACGGTGAGGTGCACTGGCACGGCAAGCGCGCTGGCCACCGTGCAGAGACGGTGCGCCTTGTGCACGATCCGTTCGATCCGTTGTGGACGGACCGGTCCCGTCGTAGAGACCGTGACATGGACTGTCGCATCGAGGACCCGTACTGTGGGCCCGTCTGTACGACCGAGCGTGAGCGTGACCTGGTCGTGCCAGCCTCGGAGCGCCACCTTCGAGTGTCGGGCCACGTCGAGGGCGGCATGGAACAGGCAGCCCGATAGAGCTGCCGCCAACAACTCGGTGGGGGTCCAGTGCTGCCCGTCACCCATGGCCTCCGGATCGGCGCTGGTGTGCAGCGCGACCCGTTGCAGTGCAGAGACCCGGCTCACGACCGCTACCGGAGTCTGTTCGGTAGACCAGACCCGGGTGGTTTGTACGGTGTTCGCCACTGTGCCTCCAGGCGAATTGGCTATCCGGAGAGGCCCTTCACGAAGTCGATGATGCTGGTAAAGACCCCCATCAGACCCTCACCGGCCACGAGGCCGGAGGCCACTGCGAAGCTGAGCTTCTTGGCCGAGTCAGGGCTGGCGCGCTGCCAGATCACGAGCACGAGCGAGCCCAAGAACATGGCCACCGCGTAGTAGGCGGGCACGATGAACGCGATGCCGAAGGCGAGGCCGCTTGGGAGGTAGGGCTTGATGGCTTTCGGGCCGTGCTTGTTGAGAACCGACATCACCGCGCCGAAGACCAACCCCGCCACGACGGCTTGGGTGGCCATGGGGGGCAGAGCCTCGAAGCCCTGGCTGAGCAGCTCAGCCATGGCCTTCCATGCATGCGCAGCCGGTGCCGGGAAGTCTCCCTCGAGGTCGCCGATTTCGTGCACCGTGTCGAACAGCTTGTAGATCGGGATGCAGAACAGCACGCCAGCGGCGATGCCCACGAGCTGGGCCTGGAACTGCTTGCGAGGAGAGGCTCCGAGCATGTGGCCGGTCTTGAGGTCCTGCATCATGTCGCCAGCCTGGCTGGCTCCAGCGCCCGTGATGGCAGCAGCCATCAGGTTCGTGGAGATGCTACCGGGGGTGATGGCGCCGTAGACGAGCTGGGTGACCTTGCCCATACCCCCGATGGGGTTGATGTCGGTCTCACCGGTAGATCGCACGGCAATCATCGCCAGCACGCTTGACAGGGCGATGGCGAGCACGCTGAACATGGGGGGAATCTCGAACACTATCCAGGCAATGACCGTGGTGGCCACCGTGGCGAGCATGAGTCCACCGATCCACCAGAGGTTCGGAATGGGCTCGCTATCGTCGTCGACGTCTTCGTGCTTCTTGCCGAGGCTCAGGAAGGTGTTGAGGATGGTGCGCCAAGACAGCGCGAGACTGGTGAGGGCGTCGGCCACCATGATGGCAACACCGGGCCACAACAGCCAGCCCCGCGGACCATCGGAGTACGACATGATGCTGCCTGCAGCCCAGCCCTGTGCCTGCGCATAGGGTCCGAGGATGGCCCAGCTGGCGATGGCACCGGCCAATAGAGAGCCGCCTACGCGCGGGCCGATGAGGATTCCAGCACCGGTCATCAGCGGACTCACGAGGATGCTGAAGCCCCATCCGGCCATCGCGGCGATGGCTGCCTCTTGGGTGGACAGGATGCCTTCGCCCACGAAGAACACAATCACACCCACGACGACAGCAACAGCCGCTGCTTTTCGCCGGCCGGACACGAACAGCCCCACGCCCGCTGCGCCTCCGAGGCCCCCCATCACGCGGGCGAGGTCATGCACCTCCTCGGGATGAGTGATCACTGGAAACAGGTAGCCTGCAAAAGTAAACCCGGCGGCGATGCCGGCCCAGATGAGCAGCGAGCGGGCCTTGGCCACGGCGTCGTCGCCCTCGGAGTACATCGCCATGATGGTCTCGGCTGTGGCCGTGCCAGTGGGGAAGCGTAGCTTTTCCTGGAGAACCATCTGGCGGCGCAGGGGCACGGCGAAGAACACCCCCAGATAGGCGACTGCAAGGGCCCACAGTGTGAGCTGCCACCAGGCGAAGTCGTAGCCGAGCATGCCCATGGCGGGGATGGCGGCGAGCAGACCGGCCGCGGAGGTCATCGACCCTGCAGCCGAGCCGGCGGTCTGGGCGATGTTGGTCTCGAGACGGGAGAACGGGACGGTCGGACCGATGGCGCGGAAGATGCTGAAGCCGAGGATGGCGGCGATGAGCGAGCCGCCGAGCGACCAGCCGGTCTTCAGGCCGAAATACACGTTCATGCAGGTGACCAGACCGCCAATGAGACAGCCGGTGGCCACAGACCGGAATGTGAGCTGCAGCTCGCCCGGCGCGGGAGTGTAGAGTCGTTCGCTGGCTTCTTCGGCGACTTCCTGAGGGTTGGACATGGTGGCTCCGCAGTGATTGCCGCGCGGGTAACCGCTCGTCGGCAGGTTCGCGTGGGCTCGACGGGACCGTGGCCCTGATCGCTGTGGACTGGCAACCGCTGCTGGAGTCCCGCGGTTGCTGGGGTAGGTCCAGACCATGCGTTCCCTTGAACCACTCATCGACTTCCTGCACGGCCAGCGGATCACTGTTCTCACCGGTGCGGGAATCAGCACCGACTCGGGCATTCCGGACTATCGAGGACCAAAGACCCGGCACAAGGCCCGCAATCCCATCCAATACCAGCAGTTCATCGGCAGTGACGCCATGCGACGGCGCTACTGGGCGCGGAGCCTTCGCGGTTGGCTGCCGGTGAAGCGGGCCGAGCCCAACCGCAGCCACGAGATACTCGCGGAGCTGGAGGAGCGGGGCCGGGTGGTGGGAGTGATCACCCAGAATGTGGACGGGCTTCATCAGGCTGCTGGAAGCCACAGCGTGGTGGAGCTGCATGGAACGCTGTCGCGGGTGCGTTGTCTCGCGTGCGGGTCGCGCGTGGGGCGCGACTGGATGCAGGCGGCGTTGCTCTCGGCGAACCCAACGGAGCGGATCGAGGCACCCCAAGAGCTTGCGCCGGATGGCGATGCTGTGGTGGACGTCCGCGCCGACTTCCGGGTGCCGCCTTGTCCGAGCTGTGGTGGTGTGCTCAAGCCCGACGTGGTGTTTTTTGGCGAAAATACCGAACGACCGGTGGTGGATGCTGCCTGGAGTCTGTTTGAACAAGGCGAGGTGCTGCTGGTGCTGGGGAGCTCACTCACCGTGTTTTCGGGGTACCGCTTTGTGCACCGGGCGCGGAAGGTGGGCATGCCGGTAGCGATTGTTTCGCTCGGACCCACTCGGGGAGACCCGGTGGCAGCGATGAAAGTGGATGCACCCCTGCTACCGGTTCTTGAGGTTCTCGGGCGGCGGCTCTAAACACGTCTATTTCGGGTCTCGTGCGGCGGGGAAACCATGGACTGTGAACAGGTCGATCCAATGGGTGTATACTGAGCGGGTGTACGTGGAGGAACGAATGTCCAGTCAGCTCGTCAACTGCCCCAAGTGCCGCCGCCACTTCTTCGCCGAGAAGGGAAGCTGCCCATTCTGCGCGCGGCCGATGGACAACCGTTTTGCTCGGATGGCGATGGCTGCGATGACCCCGATGGTCTTGGGTGCGTGCTACGGCGGCCCCAAGATGGACTCGGGAGAGACCGGACTGTTCAACCCGCCCGATACTGGGACTGGGGTGGGTGGTCCAGCCGACGGCACGGGCTCGTACGTCCTCACCATCGAAGGCAGCTGCAGCATTGGCTGGGATGTGGCGGGTGCCTACGTCGGGTCCGGCACGGACTATCGCTGGGATGCTTCGCTGTCGGTGAACGCCGGCCTGACCGATTGCCCCGGAGGCGAAAACACCTCGGGGTTGTTGGTGGCGGAAGGCGGCCAGGCCACCTTCGACGGCAACTACATTGGCATGACCACTTACGGCACCAACTCGGTATCTTGGGAGACCACCGGATACGTGGCGGGCGATGGCGGGGGCCAGTATGCTTACGATGGGACCATCAGCTGGTAGCACCTGAGCGTCGCCCGCAGCGTTCCCAGCCCCGCATGAGGGCGCCGGCATACACGGCGTGGAGCGATGTTGGAGTGGTTGGACCATGGGGCTTCGGCGCGCAGCAACCGGACGGGTCTGGCTGGGTTTGCAGCCATTTTTGGGGCTGTGGCTGGTCTCTCGGGTTGGGGACGGAGACGAGAACGACTCGGGAGCTGGAGACCTCTCGGCGAACGCAGTCGAAGACTCAGGCAACCACAGCTTGCGGCTGGATGTGGACCTCATGGGGGATGGTTTGGGCGACAGGAGCCTCGTGAATGAGGCGGTGTGTTTCCTCGATTGGAATGTCGTGGGTACCGACACTGGAACAAGCAGTGACTCCGCTTGGGATGCCTGGCTCTCCCTGAACAGCAAACGGACAAGCTGTGACGCCGGCGCGAATGCGGGTGGCTCGACTGTTGGTTCGGGAGTCGATGCAACCTTTATAGGGGGTTACATCGGGGGGATGTATCTCAAGCGGCGGCGGCAGCGATGCCGACGATGGAAACACGAATGGGTAGCGTGCGTGCACCGCCGGACACCCGTTGGGCTTTCGGCCGCCAGCATGGAAATCGGTCCAGGCCGAATTGCGCGGGGAACAGTGGATGTTTGATCGGTCTGTACAAAACGAGCTGGCTGTGGTTGCAGTCATCGTGGGTGCGGTCGGTTGCCTCTCGGGCGGCGGCGACGGCAAGGACTCCGGCGTTGTCTACGGATACGACTCGGGGTGGAGCGGTAGTGGCGGTGGCGGTGGCGGTGGTGATGGTGACAGCGATGTTGACGGCGGAAACACCGTAGACGACGGCACCGGCACCTACGGCCTCACCATCGAAGGAACCTGCTCCATCGGCTGGGACATCGTCGGCTACTACACCGGCTCTGGCTTCGACTACCGCTGGGATGCCATCCTCACTGTAAACAGCGGCCTGACAGATTGTGCTGGCATTGAAGACACCTCCGGCCGCTTGGTTGTGTCGAGTGGTGTGGCAACCTTCGATGACAACTACATCGGAGTGGCATCCTACAACACCAATAGGGTGTCTTGGTTCACCGCCGGGTATGTCGCCGGCGGCGGCGGCGGTTCGTATGCCTACGACGGCAACATCGAATGGTAGACTGGGGGCGCTAGAGCGCAGCGAAGATGGCTGCTGGGTGAAGCGCTCCACTACGGAATACAGACGGCCTTCAACGATTGTGGTGGGTATCCACAACATCAAGGACAGCTCAAATGTGGACAGCGGAAATCAATAGCACCAACGCGATGGCAGTACTATCGGTCATTGTCGGAGTAGCGGCTTGCATGTCTGGCGGCGGCGGTGACGGCAAAGACACGGGTATTGATGCGGGCTACGGTGGATACGACTCGGGCTGGTACGACACGGGCTGGGGTGGCGGCGGCTCTGGCGGCGGCTCTGGCGGTGGGTCTGGCAGCGGGTCTGGTAGCGGCTCGGTCGGCAACGGCTTCGGTGTCTACGGCGTCTTCATTGAAGGCTACTGCTCCATCGGCTGGGATATGTCGGGTCTCTATATCGGCTCCGGATCAGACTATTTCTGGGAGGCAGATCTCTATGTGAACAGTGGCCTCACCGACTGTCCCGGTGCCTCGGATACGAACGGCCTCTTCTTCGCAAGCAGTGGTGCAGCCTACTTCAACTACGGCTACGTCGGTGTGGCATCCTACGCGTCCAGCTCGATGATGTGGAGCACCGCCGGATATGTCACCGGCGGCGGCGGCGGGTCGTACGCCTACGACGGCAGCATCAGCTGGTAGCGGTGGCGATGTGCCTCCGCGATGCCGACCAGCTCGTCAGGCCGCCTCTTGCAGGGTGGTCTGAGCGGCGGGCAGCGGTGCCCCTTCAGTCTCGCAGGCGCACGGGTATCGGCTCCTCCAC
>CAJWOS010000057.1 GCA_913044235.1 uncultured Pseudomonadota bacterium | reverse complement strand
CGGCGAAGACGATGTGCTCTGGGGTTTCTTCCCTGGTGAGACCACTGCACTGTATTCCGCCGCGTTTCGGCACCGCGCGGAGCAGGAGCTTGGCATCACCACCGCCATCCCCATCGGCTACGCCCAGGACCACGAGGGATACCTCATGGTGACCGAGGACTGGCTCCTCGGAGGCTACGAGCCCAACATCAACATCTGGGGGCCACTGCAGGGGGACTACATCCTCGAACATGTCCTCGACATGGCCGGTCTTTGGCTACTGACCGATGATGTGGCGGAGCCCATGGATCCGGATGGTCGGTATCAGAACTCTCAATACGACCTGGAGATCCTGCCGCCGAACCCACCCACCGAGACCCCCACGGCCGGAACCCTCGTCGACGAGGTGCCGGAGTATCTCTGGACTCCGCTCAAGGACGATCTGGCCATTGAGACGGACGCGCCGGTACAAGTCGCGCGCGTGCAAGGTGGCGTTCAACTGGTCTGGGCCGGCGGGGACCCCGGGGTCGACACGCCAGTCGTGGTGCTGGAACGATACGACGAAACCAGCGGCGCCTGGAGAGAGGTCACCACCCGCGGCGGCCTTGCGGTGACCGATGCGCTCCCCGACATCCTGCTTGCCCACACCCCCGACCCGCTCTACCCCTGGCCTGATGCCCAGAACCACTACTGGTGGGCCGGCTGGCAGGCCGTCCCTCATGACGGGGACCGCACCGCCCTCCGTGAAGGGCTCTACCGCCTGCACGTTTACGGACGGACCTATACGGGCGGTGCTGCGGAATGGCCCTGGCCCACAAGCGACTACGAGGTCTTGGGGGCCGAATTCGAAGTCACGCCGGCAACGCTTACGCTGACTGTGGAAGCGTCACAGGTGATGGTCTCGTTGGACGCCCCCAGCTGGGGCTTCCGGCTCGTGGACCTCAACGGCAACAGTCAAGGCGCGAACCCCGTGCAGGCACTCACCTTGTCATGGACGCTCTCGGACGGCACCGTGGTCGATGAGTCGGCCACGGTCAGTGGGGTCGACGCCAACCGCTCCGTGGTCACCACAACGCCTCCCCCCGACGCCACTGCGCTCACGGTAACGGATGGGTACGGCAACGCCGGAACGGTCGAACTCTGAAGGTTCGGAGCACTACATGCAGAAGTTCATCGCGGTGGCAGGAAACATGGGGGTTGGAAAGACCTCCCTGGTTCGCTTTCTTCACGACAAGTACAACCTGGAGCCCGTGTATGAGCCATACATGGACAATCCCTACCTCGACGACTTCTATGTGGACATGAAGCAGTGGGGCTTTCACAGCCAGATGTACTTCCTGTCCCACAAGTTCCGACTGCACATGGAGCTTTCTCGCGCCGACGGTACCTGCGTGCAGGACCGCACTATTTATGAAGATGCCGAGATCTTCTGCACCAATCTGTATCGCGGTCGGAAGATGTTGAAGCGCGACTACGAGACCTACATGGAGCTGTACCGCACGATGCAGCAAGTGCTCCAGCCGCCGGACCTGATGATCTATCTACGGTGTTCCGTGCGGGCGATTCGACGCCGAATCAAGCGTCGGGGCCGCCCGAGCGAACAACAGATTCCCTCGCGCTACATTCGCCGGCTGAATGACTTGTACGAAGACTGGATGGAAGGCTGGACCCGCTCTCCGGTGTTGGTCTGGGACAGCGAAAACATGGACTATCTGACCGACCTTGCGGATCGAATCGAGTTTCAGCGCTCTATCGAGAAGTTCCTGTAGGACATCCGGCCTGAGGGTGCCCCAGACGGGTTTCCAGCCCCAGT
Source organism: uncultured Pseudomonadota bacterium (assembly GCA_913044235.1). Classification (GTDB taxonomy): domain Bacteria; phylum Myxococcota_A; class UBA796; order UBA796; family UBA2385; genus CAJWOS01. The sequence continues at coordinate 17,386 of CAJWOS010000057.1, read as the reverse complement.
CGTGAGCTTCCAGTCAATCCAGGGACCAACGACCATCCACAGCAGTGGAGCGCCACCGCAGAACCAGCTAATCGACTGCGTTGCCGCTCCCGGCCCCGCCGCGCTTCAACCGGAGCCTCTCATGCCCAGTCTGTCCCTACCCACACTTCTCGTCACTGCTCTTGGTGTCGCGCAGGCCGGTACGCCACGCGCCTCCAGCGAGCTGAAGAACGACAAAGGGCACTTTTCGGCCCGCAACGCGTTCGACGGTCTCCTCTCCACATCCTGGGCGGAAGGGGACCGAGGCTCTGGAAAAGACTCCTGGTTGGAGCTGGACTTGATCCGCACAACCCAGATTGAGAGCATCTCTGTCTGGCCTGGCGACCTTTCCAGAGGCAAGAAGTCTCTCCGCGAGTATGCCCGCCCGGAGCGCGTGCAGATCTACCTCGACGGCAAGCCGGTCGGAGAAGAGACCCGCATCGACGAAGGCGTACGGCGGGTCGACATTCCCGTCGGCGCCAAGGGGCGGCGCGTGCGCGTGGTCGTGGTGAATGCCGAGGAAGGGTATGTCTTCCAAGACCTCCACATCGCAGAGGTCGCCATCAACTATGTGGAAGACAACCCCGACACACGCACCCGCCTGCTCGCCTGGGTGGAGGGCACCGCGGGCCAGAAAGCGAAGGACGCTTGGACACAAGACATCCAAGACGCCTACACCGCGTGCAAGTCCTCGGACTTTGGAGACCGAGAAGCCTTCGCCTACCTCTCGGACGCAGTGGCAGATGGCGCCCAGTTTCTCCGACCAATGGTCGCTCGCTACGTTGCGGAGGGCTTCCGCGCCCAGGCACTGTCTTCTTCGAAGCGCGCACAAAAGGCCGTTCGACTGCTCAAAGATCCGAATGCTGTCCCCTCGCTGGAGCTCGCCACCACGCGTGCCCGCGGAGATGATGCGGTCTTCATGGGCGAACAAGTCGAGATCTTCGAAGCGTATGCCGACCTCATCGGCGGGAAAAACTTCAACGTGGGCTACTGGGGAGAGCCGGGCTTCGTGCTCGGTGGACTCCAGAGCTTCGGTGAGCCACTCAACCTCGAAGCCACACGATACGGTGGGATCTACATCGCCGACCTCGGCAACAATCGCATCCAGCTCTTCGGCGAAAATGGCAAGCCTGAGCGTCAGTGGGGTCCCGCCCCAGACATCACCAATCGCTACTTCAGCCGAACCCGGACTTGGTACGCGAGCGGTGCCGCAGCCGGGGAAGAAAGCGGCCAATGGGTCACCCCCATCGATGTGGACATCATCCCCAACAAGGAGACCGACGGCTTTGTGGGGCTCGATGCGCTCGGCCGCGTGCAGGTGTTCGACGGAGAAGGACGCCGGCTGATCTCCTGGACCATCGAGACGCGACGAGAGCCCCGGCCTGGTGTGGGCGGCGAGGCCTATGTGGCTTGGAACGCAAAGACCAACAGCCTCCTCACCATCATGGAAGACCAAGCGGTGGTGTACAACCTCGAGAGCGAGGAGCTGGCTCGCTGGGATGTGGAGGACGGCACGCCCAACGCCGTCGAGGTGATGAAGAACGGCAAGCTGCTCATGGCATTTGGGCGCGACATCATGATGTACAACATGGATGGCTTCCGGTACGGCACGGTGATCCCCTACAGCCAGCTCGATGAAGGCTTCGAGGACATGGACATCACGCGTGATGAGGAAGGGCGGATCTGGGTGCTCACCGACACGGGCTACATTCACAAGTTCAAGTCGCTCAAGAAGAAGGAGTGGTCGATGAAAGTGATCGAGCGCCCCATCACCCACCCTCGACTTGCCGTGGACAAGGGCGTTGTGTTCATCGTGAGCGACGACCGGATCGAGCGGATTGATGCCTACCAGCTCCGGCTCGACAAGGCCGCCGCGGAAAAAGAACAGGGAGGCACTGAGTGAAGCGGTTCGCTCCTCACTTGGTTTCGTTCGGGCTTGTTGCCTGCGGCTCCAGCGCTCCCAGTTCGAGTCGCGAGCCTCAGACGCGCATCGACCCGACGATCGAAGCCGAAGTGGAGAACCGCACAGAGCGCTTTGAGATTGGTGGTGGAATGGATGCCGGCCAGATCGCGGCCTTCGAGCCCGTGCTGCCCAAGCGCGACGGCCGGACCCCCACCCCGCTACCCGCCGAAGATCGCTACAAAAGCACCGCCGCTTTCCTTGAGCAGGTGGTCCGACAGCGTGCTGCCGAGCCTGACAACCCCTGGGCCATCGGGCATGGACTCGTGGCAGTGGGCAAGGACCTTGTCTTGTCCAATGGCAAGCCCGCAGTTGACCATGTCTTCGAGTCGTATGCCGAACGGTTCGAGGTGGATGGACACGCCTTCGTTCGCTTCCCGCGCAAAAAGGGCACAGTTCGGGTCGAGCCTCACGCTGCCCTGATGCTCAAAGCCTTTACCGAGGCGGGGGTCTCACCCAATCGAACCGTCACCGTGCAGGGTGCGCCGGCCACGGTAGCCGACCTCTACCGGGGTGTGCTGATCAGCGCGGCGGTCGACCCGGCATCGGGGAAGAGCACCTTCTCCTCCCCCAACGACATGCCCTGGGCGCTGCAGGCGCTCGCCACGTGGGCGCCACCGAATGACGATCTCCACTGGGAAGCCATCAACGGTACCGTGATGTCGCTCGACGACTTTGCGATGCTCAACGCCTCCGTATTGCTTGCCGAGAGCCAACCCCTGTTCGACACAATCCAGGCCGGCGCCGCACTGGAGAAGCGCGGACAAGGGGTCTTCAAGTTTACCTGCGGTGGCGCCCATCTGCTGCAGGGCACGGCCTACGCCATCGGCCGTGGCCACACGACCGCCCTCGGCCAAAAAGGGATTCAAGGGCAGGTGGTGTTGATGTTCTGGCGGCTGCCCGCCGAGCTGAAGATCTACGACGACCTGATGAAGCGCATCGACAAAGAAGAACACATGGTGCTCCTCCTGGTGCAACGGCTAAAGTTTACAGGGCACTTCCTCGAGACCATGCATAAGATGGCGATTCTTGGCCTCTACACACCGTCCCCATCCCAGCAGCAGATGCTGACCGGTGCGGCCGACCAAGTCAGTCTCACGGTGAAGGCCCTTCAGTCCCGCGGTGTCTTCGACAGACTCGACGAGATCCGGGCCCAAAATGAGCAGCTCTACCTCGACATCGTCGGCGACTCCGCACACGCACTCCGCGGCCTCCGCCTCGCCATGGGTACAGACGGCTTGCAGTACTAAGGTACAGCGCCGGTCAGGCCTCGCCAGGCTCCACATCGAGAGCAGCGCGAGCAGCAGCGATTCGTGGACCCACCGGCCCTGGCCCGGACACCGCACGCGCAGACTCTACGAGCGTTCGGAGCGCACGCTCCAGCCAGATTCGGACGAAGGGAACCTCGCTACCGTAGTACCCGGAGCGGATGGCCAGAGAGGTGTGGCGAGCAGAACGGGCCAGGCCCGCATCGCCCGCATGGTGGGCTCGATACGCGAGGACATCGAGCGCCAGGGACCACGCGGTGCGTGTGGACGACGTGAGTGACTCGTCTGCAGCTTGGGTGATGAGCGCTGCAATCAATGCGCGGGGTTCCATCTCCTGGTGGTCACTACCCGACACCGCATCCAAGAGCTGCGGGACAAGGTCTTCAGCCAGGTCGGCCGACAAGCCAAACATCGCTGGCCCCTCCGGATGGAGGAGCGCACTGGGCTCGTCGAGCGCTGCCTGCTCAAACACCTCCGGCAGCGCCTGGAGCGGATTCGTGAGCTGTGCGGTGTTCCGAATCCCCTCGGAGAGACTCGACCATGCCGCTTCCCACGATGCGGGAACCGGTCGACTACCGATGGCTCGGAGGGCGAAGCCCAACGCGATGTGCACGGGCACCTCGCCAAGCCCGCTGTGCTCGAGAGCGCGGGCGAAGACTTTGCTGGCTTCATCGAGTGGAAGCTGAACGCCCTCAACACCGCGAAGCCCGTCCACCCCGTGGATCAAACCCGCCACAACTACCTGTTGACCACCCTCCCCTGGGGTCCCGAGGAGCACGAACGGAATCCCAGCATCCGGCTCGGGAAGACCCAGGGCCGCGCGAGGGGTACTCATGACGCACTCCCCTGCTGGGTTTGCACCTGGTTAACGGTGATGGCGGCCATATTCACGATGTCGGAGACCGTCGCTCCCATTGCCAGAACGTTCACCGGCGCGCCCAACCCCACCACGATGGGCCCAAGGGCAGTGGCGCCGCCCAGCTCTCGCAGGAGCTTGTAAGCGATGTTGCCGCTGGTCAGGTCAGGGAACACCAGCACATTTGCCCGGCCCGCCACCGAGCTGAAGGGGAAGTTTTCTTTCGCTTTCACAGGGTTGACCGCGGTGTCAGCCTGCATTTCGCCATCGAGCGGCAGGTCGGGCCGGAGCGCTCGAACAATCTCGACGGCGTCCCGAATCTTCGAGACCTTCGACAATCGCGACTCCCCAAAGTCCGAATGCGACAGCATCGCGACCACGGGAGCATCTCCGAAATACTCCGCAACCTCGGCTGTGTTGATCGCAATTTGGGCAAGCGTTTCCGCGCTCGGTTCCTGGTTGACCGTGCAGTCGCCAAAGTAGATCCGTCGTTCCTTGAACAGCATCGCATACACGGCGCTGACGACTTTGTGCCCTCCATCAGGACCGAGCACCTGCAGCGCGGGGCGCATCGTGGTGTGGTACGGCGTGGCCAGTCCCCCCACCAGCCCATCGGCATCCCCCTGTTTCACCATCATCAGGCCGTATGTAGTCGGGTTTGCCACCATCCCTCTTGCCCCGGTGAGGGTGACGCCTTTGCGTTGGCGAGCGGCCCAGTAGCCCTCGGCGTAGCTGGCGAACTGCTCGTCGTCGGCGACATCGACCACCTCAACCCCGCGAAGGTCAAGGTTGTGCTGCTCCGCACGCTTGTAGATCTTCCACTCCTCGCCAAGAAGCACCGGCCGACAGATGCCTTCGTCAACCAGGATTTGCGACGCGCGCAGGACCTTCGGGTTTGTACCGTCGGGGAACACAATCCGTGCGGGATTCATGCGTGCTCGAGTCATGAGCGGTCGCACGATTTCCTTGGTGCGCTCGGTCATGCGCTCAAGTTTTTGCCGGTAGGCGTCGTAGTCTGGAATCGGTGCTCGCGCGTCGCCACTGATCTCCGCAGCACGCGCGACTTCGGGAGCCACCCAGAGAAGCACGCGAGGGTCGAAGGGCTTCGGGATCAAGTACTCGCGACCAAACGAAAGCTGCTTCAAGCCGTAGGCGGTCAGCACCGAGTCCGGGACGTCCTCACGAGCCAGGCTCGCGAGCGCATCCACCGCCGCCACCTTCATCGCCTCGTTGATGTTGCGCGATCGACAGTCGAGTGCACCCCGGAACAAGAATGGGAAGCCGAGCACATTGTTGACCTGGTTCGGGTAATCCGAACGACCCGTTGCGATGATTGCGTCAGGACAGGCAGCGCGCGCCTCTTCGTACGTGATCTCCGGATCGGGGTTCGCCATCGCGAAAATGATTGGCTCCGGCGCCATCTCCTTCAACATGGCACCCGTGAGGATCCCACCGACAGAAAGTCCGATGAAAACATCTGCACCCGGCAGCACTTCGCGGAGCTTTTTGGGACCACCCGGCTGCGCGAAGGCGGCCTTTTCCGGGAACATCGCGACCCTCCGCCCCTCGTAGACCAAGCCCTTCGAGTCGAGCATCCAGATGTTCTTCTGCTGGACCCCCATCGACACGAACAGCCGCGCCGTGGCGATGGCCGCGGCACCGGCGCCCGAGAACACCACCCGGATCTCAGCCATGTTGCGCTTGGTGATGGCACAAGCGTTTCGGAGGGCTGCACCGGCGATGATTGCCGTTCCATGCTGATCGTCGTGAAATACAGGGATGTCGAGGGCTTCTTTGAGTTCCTGCTCCACGCGAAAACAGTCCGGGGCACAGATGTCCTCAAGGTTGATGCCTCCGAAGGTGGGCGCCATCGCTTTGACGGCCGCAATGACATCGTCGGCGGTCGGAGCATCCAGCTCAATGTCGAAGACATCGATATCTGCAAACTTCTTGAACAGGTTCGCCTTGCCCTCCATCACTGGCTTGCCAGCTGCGGGGCCGATGTTCCCGAGGCCGAGGACAGCGGTACCGTTCGAGACGACCGCTACAAGGTTTCCCTTCGCGGTGTAGTCGTAGACAGCTTCTGGGTTCTTGGCAATCTCCCTGCACGGTTCCGCCACGCCGGGCGAGTACGCCAGTGTGAGGTCCCGCTGCGTCAGCAGTGGCTTGGTCGGCACGACCTCGAGCTTTCCTCGGCGGTCGCGTGCGTGGTAGTTGAGCGCATCTTGCTTCATGCCCATGGTGCGTGACCTCTCGTCCAACCAGGGATTGGTGGGGCGGTTCCGTAGCGGTACCGTTCCCGCCAGGCAAAGGTCAGCGCAACAAGCCCCGGAGGATTCACATCGTTGACCGACAATGGACCAAGAAAGAAAGCCATCCTGCCCGAAGGCAGGATGGGTCGGTGTGGCCCGTAAGCCGAGTTCTGTTCCGGGATTTGGTCACCCTCCTCCCAGTGATGATCATTCGTCTAGGCCGGCCGTTACCAACCGGCTCGAGCGGTACACCCGTGGACGAGGACGGGCCGCCCCCATGATGTCCACCAATCGACCTTGCACCTGCGTGGGGTTTGCCTGGCCGACCCGGTCTCCCGGGCCGCCGGTGCGCTCTTACCGCACCCTTTCAACCTTACCGAAGCCGGAATACCGACTCCCCGCGACTCACCCGAAGGCGCGATCAACGGACGCTTGCGTGGCGGTTTGCTCTCTGTTGCACTTGCCTCCAGGTCTCCCTGACCGGGCGTTACCCGGCACACTGCCCTAAGGTGCTCGGACTTTCCTCCCGTGGGAGCCGGGCTGGGGGTACCCCACCAGCCGAGCCCTTCCACCGGCGATCACCCGTTCCACTCCGACACCGGTGGCGTAATGCGATCGGGCCCCGACGGGAAGTCAGTCTGCATCTTCCTCGTCGCTGGACTCGTCCTCGGTTTCCACCGCATCGCGGAACCAACAACCACACCCGCGGCAGGTGTGAACCCGCTTGCCCCCTGCAACTTCCGCAAGATAATGTGCCGGGATCGCCATGTTGCAGAACTCACAACTACCATTGACTGCGCGAACCAACACCGGGCGCTTCCGGGCCCGCAGGTCGGCGTAGCGTTGGCCCAGGTGTCCTGCGAGGGCATCTGTGCGCGCTTTCCGAGTAGGCGCCAGCGACTTGAACCGCGCCTCGACCTCAGGACGACGGGTGCGCTGGGCCTCTGAAGCGGTGACCGCTCGCCCTTTAGCGACCACCAACAGCTCTTTGGTCCGCTCGATGCACACCTCCTGACGCTCTTTTTCCTCGATCGTCTCGAGCAGTTCACTCTCGAGTCGGTCCACGATTTGGTCGAGCTCCTTCAACTGCTCCAGGGCGGAGTTGTAGTCGCCTCGTCCTGCATCAATGTGCCCTTGGGTGCGCTCTCGCTTTGCGCCATACTCACGAATTCGACGGTTCAGTGTGCGCTCCTCCTCCCGGATTTCAGCCAGCCTTGCCTCTTCGATGGCCTGCTGCTGCTGCGTCTGCTGGATTCGCGCCCGCGCTTTCTGCACCCGTGCTGCGAGCTTTGCCGCCTCCGCGCGAAGATCCATCATCTCGTTTTCGACCTTCAATAGGTCATGAATCGCCAACAGGTCGTCGTGCATTCGCTCTCCTGGCGGGCAGCATCCCGCTCTAGGGGACAGCATACAGATATCGGGCGGTAGGCGGGGCCATCGAGCCGCCGCATGGCGCTCTGGGCCGCCTGGGAACCGATGTCACACGCTGCTGTGGAGAAAGCAGCACACCGCCAAACTGGCTGGCCCGAATGAGCGAGCCCTGGAGCATCAGAGCTCCAAGGCTGCCATCGTGTCGAGTAGGCCCACCAGGGCTCGAACCTGGGACCGTCCGGTTATGAGCCGGCTGCTCTGACCAACTGAGCTATGGGCCCGTATGGCGCAGCCTTCTGGGTGCGACCGGGTGCCCCGCCTCGACCAATCGTGTGTGCGAATGACCAACGATGGTCCGCGACCGTAGCACGTTCAGCTGTCCATGAACGAACGAAGCCGCTTGCTGCGAGCGGGGTGACGCAGCTTGCGAAGCGCCTTTGCCTCGATCTGTCGGATCCGCTCGCGCGTGACCTCGAAGTCCTGACCAACCTCTTCAAGCGTATGGTCGGAGTGCTCTCCAATCCCAAAGCGCATGCGCAGGACACGCTCTTCCCGTGGGGTGAGCGTGGCCAACACCTTTCGCGTCGCCTCTGCGAGAGAAGCGTTCTCGACGTTTTCAGACGGCGAGGCAGCGTTCTTGTCTTCGATGAAGTCACCGAGATGGCTGTCCTCTTCCTCGCCAATGGGGGTCTCAAGCGAGATCGGCTCCTTGGCGATTTTCTGAATCCGACGCACCTTGTCGACCGGGATCTCCATCTTCTCCGCGATCTCTTCGGGAGTGGGCTCACGCCCCATCTCCTGTACAAGGTGCCGTTGCGTACGAACGAGCTTGTTGATGGTCTCGATCATGTGAACGGGAATGCGGATAGTGCGCGCCTGGTCGGCGATGGCCCTTGTGATGGCCTGACGGATCCACCACGTGGCGTACGTAGAAAACTTGTAGCCACGCCGGTACTCAAACTTCTCCACGGCCTTCATCAGGCCGATGTTGCCCTCCTGAATGAGGTCGAGAAACTGAAGCCCGCGGTTGGTGTACTTCTTTGCGATGCTGACCACGAGACGAAGGTTTGCCTCTACCAGCTCGCTTTTTGCCACATCTGCAGTGGCCATCCCTTTGCGGGTCTCGCGCGCAAGGATGCGTAGCTCGTCGCGCTCCATCCCAATGCGTTCTTCGACCTTGCGGATGCGGCGGAGCTGGCGGCGCACTCGACTGTCGAAGTCGGCCCACTGCCCCTCGGAGATCCCCGTCTCCTCCACCACTGCGTTCCCACCCTTCTCGGGCGTACGGCGTACCTTACGGATGATGCGGCGAAGGTCTCTCACCTTCACGCCGGCCTCTCGACTCACGCTCTCAATCGCCCGCTCGTAGATGCGCACTTCATCCCAAGCTTTCTTCAGCTCGGCCACTGCATCTTGCAGTTGCCGCTTGCTGATCTCCACCGGGCGCACGGCCCCCAGCATCCGATGCTCGACCTCACCGAGCGCCTCCTCCGCTTCCTCGGTGCGCTTCTTTGACTTTGCTCGCCCACACGCTTTGCGCGACTCGGAGCGCTCGTCCACCAGCGCGCGCATTTGGTCGCGCTTGTTGTGAAGCGACATTCCGTCTTTGGTGGTGGTCCGACGCGGCCGCTTGCCGCCGCGGATGGCGCGTGTGCAGCGAGCCTCTTCAGACTCCACGAGAAGGTCCATGATGGTGAGGACGTACGGAGAGGTGAGCACGTACCGCTCGACCAGCTTTTCTCCCTCCTCAATCCGCTTGGCGATCTCGATTTCACCTTCGCGGGACAGGAGCGGGACCGATCCCATCTTGCGCAGGTACATACGGACGGGATCGTTGCTGCGAGATGCAGGAGTCTCTTCCGGCCGCCGCTCTTCACCGCCTTTCCGCTCCTCTGCACGCGCCTTCTTCACGCGGTTGACCACCTCAATGTCGAGCTCACTGAACATGATCATCAGATCATCGAGCTGGTCGGCCGAGATCAAGTGCGTCGGGAGGAAGTTGTTCATCTCCGAGTACGTGACGTACCCGCGCTGTTTCCCCATGTTGATGAGGGCTTGGATCTCTTTGAGGTCCTTGTCCTTCAGCATACGGCTTCCTCACAATCAACAAGGTGCGGTATAGTTTGGAGCGCGCGAGGGGCCCGCTCTGTCCGGGATGGACCAGTCGACGACCCACGCAAAAACGCAGCATCAGAACGACTCGGACTTGTGGACGGGCGAGTCCGCCATGGCACGGCCTGCGGCGTCAAGAGCCACTTGCGGTAGCGATGTATGTCAAGTGCGTTGCACCTGCCACGCGATTTGCGCCACAATCTTCGAGAATCGGCAGTTTCCATGTCGATTTGTGCTCCTGCGCCCATCGCAACTCCGCAATCTGACCCGGATTGCTGCCTCGCGCGCCATCAACTGGCGCCACCGGTTCGCAGCAACTTTTCCAGACGCTTTTTTTCCGTGAGGATCCGTTTCTTCTCTTCCAGCAAGCCTGCGTATTTTGTCCAGTCCCTGCTCGGATCGCATGCAGCGAGCCCACGATCGGCGTCTACGAGCTTGCCCCGCAAGGAGTCCACCTCAAGCCGGGTGAGGATTTGGCGCGCAGCGCCCGCCGCAGCCTCCTCAGTGTAGAGATCGGATCGAGCAGCCGCAGCCCGTAGGACTCGCTGCAAATCCGAGTCATCAAGATCGGCCTGGATTGCGGCGAGGGAGTCCCCCGAAATCAAACGGCCGACCGTCTGTAAGGCCCCAGGATGCGCCGTGATTCGCGTGGGATCGACACTCGGCTCCGTGAGCACTGGAATTACAGGGCCGGGGTAGTGAATCAAGAGCCATAGAATGTGATTGAGGTGCTTCGACCCCCGCCAACGAGCCGGTCTTGACACATCGCTTCGCTCACCCACCGCAAGACCTGCCGCCTCATCCACCTCGTGCTCGACCAAATGCAAGCGGCGCGCCACAAGACTCACCGCCGCCCTGCGACTCGGGCCATCCATCCGTCTGAGTATCGGCGCCACCCTTGCCAAAGAATCGCGCCGCGCGCCCGGCGTAGACCCGTACTGCGCGATGGCTCGCCGAAGGACAAGGTCCAAAAGGGGCTCGCTTCGGTCCAGTGCGGCTTCCAGTGCCTCAGCACCTGCCGACTGAACATACTCATCAGGGTCCTTGGCATCACCGAGCTCCAGCCGTCGCGCTTCGATCCCCGCATCCACAAATAGGGGAAGGGACCGCTCGGCGGCCCGCAGCCCCGCTTCGTCTGCATCGAACAGCGCCACTACTGCACGGGTGAGCGGGCGGAGCGCCTTGAGGTGCTCCACCGTGAGAGCAGTGCCACACGTCGCGATGGCTTCTGGAAACCCTGCTTGGTGGAGGCTGATCACGTCGAAGTACCCCTCCACGATGAGGCAGCGACCCCGCCGCTGAATCGCACTGCGCGCCCGCGGCAGGCCAAACAAAACCGACGACTTCCGATACACCGGGGTTTCGGGCGAGTTGACGTACTTGGGTGTGTCGCCCTCGTCGAGACGAGGCAGAATCCGTCCCCCAAAGGCCACCACGCGTCCCCGACTGTCTTCGATCGGGATGATGATGCGACCCCGAAACAGGTCATACGCGCTGCCTTGCCGATTGCGACTTGGGCGCGCAAGACCGGCCTGAATGGCCTGGTCTGCTGACACGCCCCGGCTGTGCAGATGGGTGAGCAACCCGTCCCAGCTGTCGGGCGCGTAGCCAATCTTCCACTTTTCAACGGTCTCCCGGTCGATGCCCCGGTTGTTGAGGTACGCCATGGCGTCGCGCCCACTCGGCCTCGCGACAAGCCCCGCATGAAACCAGTCGGCCGCAAGCCCGAGCACCTCATGCAGGGACGCACGGGCCCGCATGCGCTGTCGCTCCTCGCGGGTCAGCTCCCGCTCCTCGACCGCCAGCCCTACAGCCTCTCCCAGCTCCTTCACCGCCTCGAAAAAGCTGACCCCCTGTGTCTTCTGGACGAAGGCGAAGACATCACCTCCCTCCTGACACCCAAAGCAGTGAAAGATGCCCTTCGCCGGCACCACACTGAAGCTCGGAGACTTTTCCTGATGGAACGGGCACAGCCCCATCAACGAGCTTCCCTTGCGGCGAAGCGTGACCACCTGCGACACAACATCCACGATGTCGGTCCGCTCTCGGATTTCCTCGATGACTTCCCGAGGGATCAATGCATCAACCCGCCGCGCGAGAGTCGGATGGCTCTGCCGCCTGGATAGAACCGACCGGAACACTCACATCGTCTGCAACCCGCACCACCCGAGCACCGAGGTCGCCAAGCTTTTCCACAAGACGCGCATACCCACGGTCCAGGTGGTACAGCCGGAGTAGCTGGGTCTGCCCCTGCGCTGCCAGACCCGCGAGCACCAGCGAAGCGCTTGCCCGCAAATCCGTTGCCATCACCGTGGCTCCCGTGAGATGTGGAGCGCCCTCGACCACCGATTCATTGCCCCGGGTTTGAATCTCCGCCCCCAGGCGCATCAGCTCCGGTACGTGCATGAAGCGGTTCTCGAAGATGGTCTCGCGGAGGACAGATGTGCCAGCCGCGAGCGTCATGGCAGCCATCCACTGGGCCTGCATATCGGTCGGGAATCCCGGATGAGGCTGCGTTTCCACTGAGACGGCCTGCGGTCGCTCGTCGCAAACAACCCGCATCCAGTCTTCGCCCGACGAAACGGTGGCGCCGGCGGCCTGGAACATAGGGACCAAGACCTCAAGTGTTCGCGGGTCCACCTCGGTGACGGTGATGTCGCCACGCGTCGTAAGTGCAGCGGTGAGGTACGTGCCCGCCTCGATTCGATCGGGCAACACCGAGTGCGGCTCCCTTGATGGACGCAGGGCCGGAACGCCGTCAATCGTCAGTGTGGAGGTCCCCTCCCCTTCAATCCGAGCGCCCATCGAGCGGAGGAATCGGGCGAGATCTGCCACCTCCGGCTCCTTTGCTGCGTTGTGGATTCGGGTGACACCATCCGCTAGAACGGCTGCCATCAGGATGTTCTCTGTTCCCGTGACCGTGGGAAAGTCGAGGTGAATCTCCGCACCCACCAATCGGTCGGCCCGTCCATGAACGTAGCCACCGGTCAGCTCAAACCGGCATCCCAGAGCTTCGAGGCCCTTGAGGTGTTGGTCAATGGGCCGAACCCCAATCGCACATCCGCCCGGAAGGGAGACCCGTGCCTCGCCACACCGCGCCAGCAGCGGGCCCAGCGCAAGAACACTCGCACGCATCTTCCTCACAAGGTCGTACGGCGCCTCTCGAAACGCAATCCGTGTGGTGTCGATAACCACTCGACCGCGCTTTTGACTTCCGCCCGGCTCCGCCACAAGCGACGGACAACCGATCCGGCCAAGCAGCGAGAGTGTAGTGCTGATGTCGACCAGCTCTGGAACATTGTCAATTGTGTGCTGACCCGACGCTAGAAGCGTCGCGATTAGGATTGGAAGCGCGGCGTTCTTTGCGCCGCTGATGGGTACGCGACCGGAGAGACGATACCCTCCGTCGATCACGAGCTTGTCCATGGGTGGACCTCGGCGGTGTGGCCCGAGTCGACACGGGCAAAGTGGCAGGCACTTGGGCAGGCAGGCAGACAGATGCCCGCACTGGTGGCTCGGCGCGGAAAACGCGCACGGGCAGGCCCCGAAGTGGGAGGGCGGTGGGGAGGATGGGGGGGTAGGTATCGGTCCGTATTTGGCGGCCGAAAACCCGCCACTGCTTCCAATCTGGCGCCGTAGCGGGTCCCTGAGAGGCTAAGATGAGGGTCTCTCAGCGGCAAGGCTTCGCATGCGGTGCCCACTGTTGCCCTTTCGTATAGAAAGACCTCACCACCGCCGAACCGGTGAGCGAACTGCCTTCTCCATCCAACCATGGGCCGAATGTGCCCACCACCCCTCGCTCTTCGCCGGGACTCGATCTCGCGGGAATCGTCTTGGTACGTGCGCATCTCGCCGCATGGCAGGCGGCTGGCGTTGATCTTCGGCGGGCGGATCTCACCGAGGCCGATCTTCGAGGAGCGTCCCTCGATGGTGCCCGCATGCATGGGGCACGACTGCGGCGAGCGGACCTGAGCGGCGTTCGGGCTCGTGGATGTATCGGACGGGACTCAGATTTCGAGGGCGCGCGGCTCGAGCGGGCCCTCCTCGCGGACAGTGACTTCTCCGGTGCGATCCTACTGGAGTGTTCGCTGCGCGAGGCCGACTGTCGAGGCGCCAACTTAAAGTCGGCCGACCTCCGAGGCGTCGATCTCCGAGGCGCGGATCTGACGGGCTGCGACCTCAGCTATGCCGACATCCGTGGCGCACGCCTCGAGGGAACCGTGCTGCAGGGAATCCGGGCACGTGCGGTTCGCTTCGATGCCGAAGCGCTTCCACCGGCACTGGTTGACGCTCTCGTGGCAGGTGGTGCCAGCCCACCGAGCGAGTGGTTTACAAAGACCATCGAGCGGCTCGGGCCCCTGCTCGGCCGGTTCGGGCGGGCAGGCGGACGCTGGCTAAATGCCACCGTGCGAAGGCAGTGGGCAACGCTCCGCGAACTATGGAAAAACGTCCATTCCGAAGGAGGGCGCCAGCTCGCCGAGGCGGCGGAGCTCCGGGCACGGATTCGCGAACAGCGGCAAGCCGATCGTCGCCGCATTGCGTCCATCGCGGCCGCGCGCCGCGATCGCGTACGTCGAGATGCGGGCCGCTCCGGTGCAGCAGAAGCTCGAGCGAGACGTATCCGAACTGCGGCAGGCTATCGCATCGTTGAGCCCAGCCTCCAGCCCCCCAAGCGTGACCTCAGGCGTGAGCTCACCGCCCCCCAATCTCGAACACCTCAGACAGCGACCCCACTCGATCCGCATTTGGCCAACCACATCGGAGCTGCGGTCCTCAAAAGCCACCTGCAAGCAAAGACAGACGCCGCACGTCGCATCGCCGTTCGAGAGGCCCGGCGCCTCGAAGCGTTGCGCAAAGCCGAGGAAGTCCGACGTCAACAGGAAGAAGAACGGAAGCAGGCAGAAGAGGAAGCGGCACGTCTCGCAGCCCTCGAAGCCGCACGGCGCGAGGCTGAAGCCCTCGAACAGAAGCGTGCCGAAGAGGAAGCGGCACGTCTCGCAGCCCTCGAAGTCGCACGGCGGGAGGCCGAAGCGCTCGAACAGGAGCGTGCCGAAGAGGAAGCGGCACGACTCGCAGCCCTCGAAGCCGCACGGCGCGAGGCCGAAGCGCTTGAGAAGAAACGTGTGGCGGAGGAAGCGGCACGACTCGCAGCCCTCGAAGCCGCACGACGCGAGGCTGAAGCCCTCGAACAGAAGCGTGCCGAAGAGGAAGCGGCACGACTTGCGGCGCTCGCGTTGGCACGAGCGGAAGCTGCGCGCTCGGCCGCCCTCGCCCAAGCGCGACAAAACGCGGAGACCGTAGAGGAGGCGCGCCTCCAGAAGGAGGAGCTCGAGCGAAAACGTGCGGCGGCTGACGCGAGACGCGCACTGTTGGGGCAATCGGCTGAACGCGAAGCCGAGGCGCTTAGCCGACGCCGGGCGGAGGCAGCGGAGGCGCGTCGAGCGGCCCTCGAGCAAGCCCGCCTGCGAGCAGAAGCGATAGAGCGCCATGCACAGGAACAGGAAGCCCTGCGACGCGCGGAAGGAGAACAGGCGGCGCGTGAGGCGGCAGCGCTCGAGAGCCAACATGCAGAAGAGGAAGCGCAACGCCTCGCTGCACTCGAAACGGCTCGATTGGAAGCGGAAGCGCTCGCCCAACAACAGGCCGAGATTGAGGCCCAGCGCTTGGCGGCAGTCGAACAAGCGCGTCGCTCCGCACAACAGCTGGCCCGTAGTCGAGCAGAGGCCGAGGCACGCAGACTCGCAGCTCTCGGAGAAACGCGACGCCAGGCTGAAGCGGCCGCACGCCAGCGGATGGAAGCAGAAGCACAACGCCTCGCCGCACTCGCCAGTGCTCGCCTTGAAGCAGAAGAGGCGGCACGCATTCGAGCAGAGGCCGAGGCGGCTCGCATCGCGACCATCGAAGAGGCCCGGCGCTCCGCCGAGGAGGAAGCGCGCAGACTCGCTGAAGATTATCACCGCCAGCAAGCAGAAGAAGCCGCCAGACGCGCGGCGGAAGAAGCGGATAGAGTCCAGGCTGAGACACAGGCGAGACTGGAAGCGGAACGGAAGCGCCGCCTGGGGCAGCTCGAGGGCATCCGCGCCGCAGAGCAGTCGGCTGCGAGGCAAGCCGCAAAAGCCGGACGGGTCGCACAGGCAAGAGACCGACAGGCGTACCTCAAAGCGTCCCGAGCGCAACTTGCTGCCTTCGAACGCAAAACCGCTGCGGAGCGCGCAGCGCGAGAAGAAGCGGAGCGGATCGAACGCGAGCTCGCAGCGAAGCGCGCCGAGGAGGAGCGACTCTCAGAAGAACGGGCAGCGAAGGCCCAGGCTGAGGAGGCTCGTCGTGCACGGGAAGCCGCAGATCTCGCCCGCCAGGAAGAAGAAGCGCGGATCGCTGCAGAAGCGGCCCAGGCTCAAGCTGAGGCCGCACGACTGCAGAAGGAAGCTGAAGCTCGACGGCTTGCTGCGGCCCGTCACGCTGCACACCAGGCTCGGATCCGCGCCGAGGCCGCTCGCAAGAGGGCACAACAGGGTGCACAGGTTCGCTCCGAAGACGAACAGCGGCGGCGAACAACGGCCAATAGACTTGCCCGCCAGCGCGAGGTCGCAGAGTCTGCCTTTCGTGCAGCAGAGGCCGCTCGAGAGCAGGCCGCACAGGCCCGGCGCGCAATCGAAGCCGAGATTGCCCGAGAGGGCGCACTCCAGCGAGCAGCACTGGAGCGGCAGGCGGAGCTCGTGCGCCTTGAGGCAGAGGCACGTTCCCAGGCGGAAGCAGAAGCGCAGCAGCAAGCGCTCGCAGGGCTCGCTGAGCAGGAACAAGAGGTTCTCGGCGCAGCCCGAGGCAGAAAGAACAAGGCACTTGAGACGCAACTGACCGCAAACGTGGCGTTGTCTCCAGCCCCCATCACCCGTGACCGCTTCGTTATCCCAGACGAAGACGAAGCCACCGATCCAGCAGTTTCGCCCTCGCTGCTTGCCCCCTCGAGTAGCATCGATGATGCTGCTCCCCTTCCCTCCCCCAGCGCACTCCGTCGACTGTTCCACCTGCTACCAGGTCGACGTGCTGCAGAGGACATCCCAGAGGGCGAGGGCATCCGTCTCCCTGGCGTCGACTTGCGCGGCCGCCGACTGGGCGCACTGAACTGGGTGGGAGCAGACCTGACCGGCGCTCGGCTCGAAACCGCGCGGCTGGATGGCGCCGACCTGCAACGCGCAACCCTTCGCGATGCCCGCCTCGACTCCATCAGATTGTTCCAAGCAAACCTCGATGGTGCCGATCTGAGCGGAGCGTCCCTGGAGGGCGCACGCCTCCGCGACGCATCATTCGTGGGCGCGCAGGCTCGGGACACCGGGTTCGTTGACGCCGACCTGCGTGGGGCCGACCTCTCCCACGCAAACCTGGAAGGTGCGGATCTCACAGGCGTAGATCTGCGTCGAGCCAACCTGACAGGTGCCCGCCTTGTGGGCGCCAACCTTACGGCTGCCCGACTCTCCGACCTTGACCTCGACGGTGTCGACCTCACAGACGCAGAGCTGGATCAAGCGGACCTCGCTGGTGTGACCTGGGA
>CAJWOS010000056.1 GCA_913044235.1 uncultured Pseudomonadota bacterium | reverse complement strand
CGATGGGAACGACCCCGACTGTGAGTTCGCGCCGTACAGCATCGAGCGAAATCCATTCCACGACCCGTCGTACTACGAGGGTGTGCCGGCTTGCTACAACGGCATCGACGATGACGTGGACGGTGCCACGGATGCACTGGATACGGACTGCGTGAATGATGCCGGCGACCCCAGTGGGTTCGCGAAGGCAGAAGACCCTGCGCGTCCGGAGTGCACCAACGGACAGGACGACGACAGCGATGGCTGGGTTGACTCGCTGGACCCTGACTGCACCACGGGCGACACGGAGGATGGCCTCGGAGCCGACGAGTGTAACGACGGCGAAGACAACGATGACGACGGCCTTGTGGATGCGGCCGATCCGGACTGCGACGCGGCTTCCGGCGCCGAGAGCGACTGATTGGGGGGCGCCTGACGGGCCCCAGTTTTTCCTTGACACCGATTGAGTGTGCCCATAATACCCGGGGGCGCTGAGCGGGGTTCGTCAGCAGACTGACAACGTCACGCAAACCCATGATCATTTGAAATCATCGAATTTATGGGGCTGTAGCTCAGCTGGTTAGAGCGCACGCCTGATAAGCGTGAGGTCGCGTGTTCAAGTCACGCCAGCCCCACTCCCTAATTTCGGGGGCATAGCTCAGTTGGGAGAGCACCTGCTTTGCACGCAGGGGGTCAGCGGTTCGAGTCCGCTTGCCTCCACTCCGATAGGGTAGACCCCGTCAGACTCGTCTGGCGGGGTTCTTTTCGTTGTTGGTCCACCGTTCGGATCGGGGTGAGTATGCACAACACCGTCCGCATCGCCATGTGGTCTTGTTCGAGGAACTGCAGTACTGCGATGATGCGATCTTGGGAGAGCCGCCACGACACGACCGTTGTGGATGAGCCGTTGTATGCAGCCTGGATGGTGGCCACGGGGGCCCAGCATCCGATGCGAGAGGCCATTCTGCAGCACCATGAGTCGAGGTGGGAACAGGTCGTCGCACAGCTGCAGGGGCCTGTAGGCACACCCATTCTGTATGAGAAGCACATCTCGAAGCACTTGTGTGCGCACATGGACCGAGCCTGGCTGGCATCGCATCGCCATGCATTCCTGATTCGAGACCCGTGGCCGATGCTCCTGAGCTTTCAGCGGAAGGTGGAACAGGTGACAGTGGCGGAGACGGGACTGCCACAGCAAGCGGAGCTCTGGCATTGGCTCCACGAGAACCTGGGCATTGACGCACCGGTGATCGATGCGCGCGATCTGTTGACCGATCCCAGCGCGATGCTGCCGAAGATGACCGCAGCGCTCGGCGTTCCGTTTGATCCCGCCATGCTCCAATGGGAGGCAGGACGGCGCCCCACGGATGGTGTTTGGGCGAGTCATTGGTACGACGCCGTCGAGCAGTCCACAGGGTTTCGTGCCTACACCCCGTCGACGGGCGCACTGTCGCGCGAACTGGAGGCGGTGCACGATGCATGCTTACCGGCCTACCAGTTCCTCCACGCTCGGAGGCTGCGACCGGTCCCATCCATCTGCTGAGGGGCTCCCTTGGGGCGGGCTTAGAGCGGCGGCTGGCATGCTTGGATGCACACGGATGCCTGTAGGCCCAGCGGTGGCACAGCCTCCATGTAGCGGGAAGCTGTGGCCACATCGTGCTCCATCGCCACCACAAACACTCGCAACCCGCCACTCGCACGCACCCGCGCGGCATACTGCGTGTCCAGCTCCAGCGCGTCCATACGCCAGATCTCGACCCGTCTCTCGGTGTCCGGGCTGCGAGGGCGTGCGAGATAGCCCTGTATGGTTTCGAATTGAACCATGGCGCCCTGTGCTTGCGCATCCGGTGACAGCGGTGGCGGGACGGGAGGCGATGCCTCGCTGCATGCTGCGGCCAGTCCCAGCACCCATGCGGGCAACCGTCCTGCCGACCATAGGCTCACCCGAGTACTCCACGCAGAAATCCGCGAATGTCGTACAGAACTTCACGCTCCACGTCATCTTGGGTTCGACCCACCGCGCGCAGGGGGCGCTTCCGGCACTCGAGGCTGTGGTCGCCGTCCTCGACCACACGTAGGCGGAGTTGTTGCGTGGGATGGTCTGCGACGAGGTCGACGAAATCGTCAATTGGCCCCATCGGGTCGCGTGTGCCTTGCACAAGGAGCGTCGGGATCTCCGTCGAACGAAGGGGCGCATCACGACGAGTGGCTTTGCGTCCACTCGAAATGAGGGGGTATCCAAACACCACTGTGGCCAAGGCTGGCGTGCGCTGAGCCACGCGCACCGACACTCGACCCCCCAGGCTCTTTCCGGCAAGGAGCAAAGGGCGATTGCGGTGCCCACGGGCCGCTGCGGTTGCCTGTTTTACATGCTCAGTCTCAAGCGCTTCGACGGGGGAGGGGATCCGCCGGCCCTCCTGCATGTAGGAATAGGTGAGGGGAACCACGTCACCAATCGTGCTGAGCAGCAGATGCCAGCGCTGCAGCCACGGATGGTCATGCCCAGCACCGGACCCGTGGGCGAACAAAATTACCGGACGCATGCTTCAGCTCCTCGGAATACCGAGATGGATGAGTTCTTCGATATTTCCGGAACGTGCACCGGCAATCGGTGACGCCACGGTACCGCGGACGGCAAATCCGGTCTTCCGAGCATCGTCGACTACTTTGGCGATGGCCTCCGCCCGTGTGTGGTCGTCGCGCACAACGCCTCCTTTCTTGAGGCCTTCAGGTCCTGCTTCGAACTGTGGCTTGATCAGCAAGACGGCTTCCGCATCGGGGGCCGCGATGCGCTGAATGGCGGGGAGTATCAGTCGAAGAGAGATGAAGGACAGGTCGCCCACCACCAGCTGGGGGGCATCGGGGAGTGCCTCGAGATGGCGAGCATTCGTGCGTTCCATCACCACGACTCGAGGGTCTGATCGCAGCTTCCAGTCGAGCTGCCCGTACCCCACATCCACAGCAAAAACCTTCGCCGCTCCGCGTTGCAGCAGGCAGTCGGTGAACCCACCTGTACTGGCGCCGAGATCGGCACAGACCCTTGCCTCTGGCTGCACGCCGAAGTGGTTCAGAGCATGGGCCAGCTTGTGCCCTCCGCGGCTTACGTACGCCAAGCCGGGGCCGACCAGGGAGACGTGCACCCCCGTAGCGACCTGTGCTGCGGGCTTGGTTCGAGGGATCCCGTCGACTTGAATCTGTCCATCCGCGATCAGCGTCTGGGCCTGCTGCCGGGATCCAGCCAAGCCTCGCTTCACGACGAGCTTATCGAGCCTCACGCGGCGGGACATTCCGGTCAGTGGTCGCGGAGCACGATGAACTGCGCGAGCGAGCGTAGTGCTGAAGCATCGTCGAGGTTCGCAAGTGATGCGAGTGCCCAGTCGAGCTCCTGTTCGGCTCGTCGCCGAGTCTCGTCGATTCCCAGCATTCTCACGTAGCTTGGGGGACCTTCCTCGCCTGCATCTTCATCGGCGTCGAGGATGTCGTCGGCCAGCTGGAAAGCGAGTCCGACGGCTTCACCGAACGTCGTGAGCGAGACCAGTTGCGACTCCGAGGCGCCCACCGAGATGGCACCCATACGGATGGCGCAGCGGATGAGTGCGCCAGTCTTCCGACGGTGTACGTCTTGGAGAGACGACAGATCGCTGATGGGTGAGCCCATGCCAATGTCGAGGGCCTGGCCTGCAATCATGCCCCGATGGCCTGCGGCATCGGTCAACTCACGCACCATTTGGATGGCGAGTGCTGGGTTGGCGATGCGTGCAAGCACCTCGAACGCAGCCGTGAGGAGTGCATCGCCCACAAGAATCGCGGTGCCTTCGGTGAAGGCCCGATGGACCGTCGGACGCCCCCGTCTCAGATCATCATCGTCCATAGCCGGAAGGTCATCGTGAACAAGGGAGTAGGTGTGGATGTACTCCACAGCCACCGCGGCCGCCCAGGTTGCCTCGTTCACCGACCCTGCGACGGCTTCGGCCGCAGCGATGGTGAGCAGAGGGCGGACCCGCTTGCCACCCGAGACAAGTGGGTAGACACACGCCTCAGAAAACGCTTCGGGTACTGCGTCGAGCACCGGCGCTCGCAGTCGTGGGAGCAGTTGCTCGCGACGTGGCGTGGCCCAGTTTTCGAGAGAGAAGACCAGGGGAGCGCGGGTCATCCGTCGACCGTGGCTTCGGTGGCTGCCGGCGCCACCGGTGCCGGAGCTGAAGCGCTGCAGGCGCGGAAGTCGTCGCCTTCCTTGAGAGACGCGATGCCGAGCCGCTCGGCTCCGGAGTCGCGAATGGTGTCCATCATGGAAACCATCTGTGCGTAGTTGGCATCTGGATGACCATCAACGAAGACCACCTTTGTGCTCTTCCCTCGCAGACGCTTGGACACCTGGTCCGCGAGCTCTTCAAGCGTCATCTTTTTCTTGTTGAGCGCGAAAGATCCGTCCTCACACACGGCAGCCACGAGCTGGTCTTGTGGCACATCGTCCTCTGGTACCTCTTCCGTTTGCTCGGGAAGCTTCGCCGCCATCTGGGACAAGGTGGGCGGCGTGATGATCATGAAGATGATCAGCATTACCAGCATGATGTCGATCAACGGTGTGACGTTGATCTCGCTCATGCCTTCGCCGCCGCTGCCCCCGCTGCTCATGGCCATCGGCTACTCCTTGGACTTTTCGACTGCGAGCAACATGGTCGACATGCCACCCTCGTCGTTGATTTGCCACATCACCTTGTGCACGTGCTTCCACTTGAGCCGTTTGTCGCCCTTGATGAGCAGTCCGCGTGCAGGGTCGTTTTCGTACTCCGCCTGAAGGTCTGCGATGAGCGTCTCAGTGCTGGTCTGGTTCTTCCCTACGTAGACAGACTCGTCGGCCTTGACCGAGATGGCGATGTTTTGGCCGACGTCTTGGCCTTCGTCGACAGACTTGGCTTTCGGAAGGCGCACATCCACACCGGAGGTGAGTACCGGTGTGATGAGCATGAAGATGATGATGAGGACGAGCATGACGTCCACGAGTGGGGTGACATTGATATCGGCCATTGGGCCATTACCGCCACCACCTCCTGCACTCATTCCCATGGGAGGTCTCCTGGGGAAGCGACCCCGTGAAGGTCAACCGTCACTTTGCGGCGGACTCAGCGGACGAAATGATCTGCTTTTCGAACCAGTCAAGGAGCTCGAGCTCGGACGTGGTGATGTCCTTGATGATGCTCGAAACGAAGCCGTTGAAGAGGTTGAAGAGCCACACACCGATGATGGCCACCGTGATGCCGATCGCGGTCGCGATCAGTGCTTCACCGATGGGCAGCAGCAGCTTGTCGAGGTCGCCGCCGCCTTCCGACATGGTCTGGAAGGCACCGATGATGCCGAGGATCGTTCCGACAAGTCCAACGAACGGGCAGGTTGCGCCCGTGGTTGCCAGGATTCCGAAGCCCCGTCGAAGGGATGCATCTTCGTCGATGTGCGCCCGCTGGATTGCACGCTCTGCAGCCTCAACGCCGTGCCGATTTGGCCGCGCGATGAACTCCCGGAGACCGGCTTGAAGCGTACGGGCCAGGTAGGCCTGCTTGTACTGTTCGTCTTCCGCCACCTTGAGCGCTGCTTGAGCATCTCCATCGGCAAAGTGTTGACCGATGGCGCCGGCGAGCGTGCGGCTTGCGTTCCGAGCGCGGACGAGCGCGATGGTGCGCTCAATCGCCACGAAAATGGACGCGAGGCCCATAATGATCATGGTAACGATGATGATCTTGGCTTCGAAGGAAGCGTGAGACCAGATTTCGGCAATATCGAACACTGGATTCTCCAGGGGGATTCATAAACACGCGAACCGCGCGGATGCGTCTGGACGCTGGACGCTGGACGCTGGAAACTGGGAACGGGACGTGGGACCTATTTCGGCTTGAAGCGTATGGGCATCACGAAGCGAGCCTTCATGGCCTTTCCACCAAGCTTGTACGGGTAGAATCGCCACGCCATCAGTGCGCGCTTGACCTCCCCGTGGAAGACCGAGGGGCAGCCTTCAACCGTGACTTCGGAAGGCTTTCCTTTTTCGTTGATCACGATGGTGGCCCGACAGAGCTCATCGCCCATGCCGAGGTCCGTTGCAGCCTGTGGGTAGCGGGGTTCGACCTGCCGCTTGGGCTTGACCTTGGAGTGGTGGACGTTTTTGCCGGTGCCACCGAGCGTGCCACCAAGCACACCCCCGATTTCACCACCGACCACACCACCTTCAACGCCGCCTTCGACGCCGCCTTCCATACCGCCGGCTACGCCCTCGTCCTCGACTTCTTCCTCGACTTCTTCTTCAACCTCTTCGACTTCCTCTTCGAGCTCCTCCGGCTCCGGTTCCACCTCAACCGGGTCGGGCTTGGGCTCGTCGGGCTTTTTCTTCTTCTTTTTGGTCTGCTTCTTTCCACCGGCGGGCGGTGGTGGCGGCGGCGGAGGCGCTGCGTCGGCGAAGAATGTGACCTCTACGATCTCTTCGTCAATCACTTCCTCTACTACCTGCTTACCAGCCCAGATGGCTGCCAGAAGGCCACCACCACTCAGCAGGCCAGTCAAGCCCAGAGAAGCCAACTGCTGCCCGAGACTCTGTTTCCGCGATCGACCGACATTTTCGAACATTTGGACCTCAAGCACTCGTCGGAGGGGGAGGGGTCAGCTCTTCAATACGCCGCTCAGTGGCGTCGAGAAGCTCCTGACACTCCTGTTGGAGTGTCACCCCGCGTTCGAAGGCAACCACGGCATCCGTGAGGTTCAGCCCGCCAGCCTCAAGGCGCCGCACACATGACTCCAGCTCAGCAAGAGCGGCATCGAATGTGCGGGGCGACGATTCGGTTTGGGAAGCTGTTTTGCTCATGGACTCTCCGCGACTTGCGCATCACCCACCGCTGTGGTTTGGACGGAGCCAATCGTAAACGGTTGCTGCAGGTTTCTTGCCGGTCTGGTGGGGAAAACACCCGGACGTTCGGTTCGGTTTGGTTCCAGCGACGAGCGGAGGCCCGTACGCCGCGGCACACCCTACCGCGTCAACGCCGCGGCTTGAACAGCGACATCCGTTCGATCTGGGCAAGTTGGTAGGAGAGACGCTGTTCGGCAGCCAAATCGGTACCTACAAGCACCTGTTCACCGCGGGCGTTGGTAGCGACACGCTCCGGCGCGATGCGCAGATGCTTGCGCTTTTCGTCGCGCGTGACGTATAGGATCTCGATGTTGTAGTCGCCAGATACGGCCTTTTCGGCCAACTCTCGGACCTCCCGAGGGCTCCGTCGCGGGGGAAGCTGCTCTCGCCGGCGCTTCTTCTGACGCATCGGTTGGCCAGACCCGGGTACGGTGCAGAGAACTTCGGGAAGTGCATCCGCTGCGTGGGTTTTTTGGATGAGGTCCTCTCGGCGCGTCCGTGCGTCGCTGACCATTTGGAGCAACCGGTCCCTTGCGTCGACCTGTTGGGGGTCGTCTGGGTACTTGCGCACTTTGCCCGACGGACTGAAGCCATGTTCTGAGAGAAGAATGTTGAGCTCCGCCACTCGAGTGCGGTCAACGCCATACATCCCCGGTACGAAACGATGCAGCAGGAATGGTCGAATGAAGCGGTTTGACTCGATCTTGCGGATCTGAGCGCGATGGACGGTGAGCAGGACCACATCGTGGTATTCCACGTCGCCATGATGACCCATCCACCCGCGCAGGGTGTGCTCCACATTTTCAGGAAGGCCGATCTGGGAGTTTTCGCGAAGGAACTCGAGTAGGTCGTCCCGTCGCCACCCCTTTTCGAGAGCCTGTTCGATGGTGACTTCAGTGATCTTATAGGTGTTGGCCCGGTCGCACGCGGTGAGCTCAGCGAGCTCGCCGATACGGAAGAACATCGCGGGAGCCATGCCCGCAGGTGCCATCACTTCGAAGTTTGGCGTGAGGTAGAATTGGCGGAACCCTTCGTCCTCAGGAGGCTCGAGGAGCCGCTGGGTACGCGGACTGAGTCGGTAGAACTTTTCCTGACCCCACTGTCCAAGCTCCAGCATCCCGGTGTTGACCAATGGGGTGAAGGAATAGCCCTCGCGGGTGCCGGATCGGACGGAACCCCAGGTGTCGGAGTGATACCGCTTGCGCCATTCCTCACCGCGTCGCCAGCGACGGTAGAGCGCGTGAAGCGGGCGCTCGGGCACCCATGCGCCACCCACATCGAAGATCGCCCAGAAGATCCACTCGGAGAGTGGGAAGCGCTGGTCAAGCTGCGTGAAGATGAGGTCGCGTTGGTCTTCGGGATCGAGATGAAGAAACTCTTCGACCACCGACCGGTTGACGATGAGCCGGTCGCCGCGAAGCTCCACCATGCCCTGGGTCATCAGGAACTCGATGTGGAAGCTAAAGAGGTCGCTCTCTGAAGACCAGATCTGGGCGAAGAACTGGTCCATTTCCTCTTTGTGGACCTTGAAGATTTCCTGCCGCTGGGTGAGTCGCGGTGGATGTTGATCCACGTAGGTGAGCAGCGAGGTGAGCGAAAAGTCGAGGGGTGGACAGAACGGGCGGCCGTCCATCACCTTGACATCTTCATTGTCAAAGCCCGGAAGGACCAGGTCGTCGCGAAGGTGCTCAAGCAGATGATCGATGAGCGGCTCGGGAACCAAGACGAAGTAGTGGCCTTCCTGCTCGTCTGTGGCAGCGACCAGGCCCTTATCGCCCAGGTTGGTGAGAACTTTGGTCCACTCGCGCTCGTTGCCCCCGAGGCTGAGCATCAACTCCTTCTGGAACTCTTCCTGATGGGCGAGCCCACCACACTGCAGAAGGATCGCGAGGGCCTGCCGGTCACGCTGATGCAAGGACTTGAGCAACGCTGACAGGCGGTTGCCCTGGGCAACGGCTCGCACCGTGAGCTGAATCATCCGATCTTTGCCGGGCACACGGCCGGGCTGCCCCCCCAGTCCCGAATAGAGTTGTGCCACGATCTGGTCGGGCATCCGATTCAGGTAGTCGGCGAGGGAGTCCATCTCGGCGCGGGACATCCGGCGCCGGCGGGCCGACCCATTCGCCACCTTCCCACGGCTGGGATGCACTGCAAGGCGCCGGCGAGGCACCCGCTCGCTCCGCGGCAGAGCCACGGCCGGGCGGTGATCATCGCGCCGTCCCCAGCGCCCCTTTCGGAGGCCGGCCTGCTCTTCTGGAGCCTGTGCGGAACCGCCTGCCCTTGGCTGGCCGGAGCCATTGCGGCGAGACGGCCTACGACGGCGACGACGACGGCGACGATCGCCTTTCGGGGAGCCCGATGTGTTCTCCATTTCCTGCCCTGCACTTGGTCTGGGTCGCCGGTGGTGCGTGTTCCGGAGACCGGGTCTTGAGGGGAGGAGCTCCGGGGAGCTCCGGGGTCTGCTCGGCCGGTCGGCCGAGTGGGGAGGGGGTCTACAGTCGATCGTGATCGACGATGTGGTAGCGGTATCCCTGTTCCGTGAGGAAGAGTTGCCGCTTGAGTGCGAAGTCCTGTTCCTTCGTGTCTCCGGTGACCACGGTGTAGAATATGGCGGCCTTTTTCTTGGGTCGAAGAATCCGACCGAGCCGCTGTGCTTCTTCCTGACGGCTTCCAAACGTACCGGACACCTGGATGGCGATGTTTGCGTCTGGGAGGTCGATGGAGAAGTTCGCGACTTTGCTCACGACAAGCTGGCGAATGCGCCCTTTCCGAAATTTGTCGAACAGGACTTCCCGTTCCCTGTGCGGCGTCTTGCCTGTAATCAGGGGTGCGCGGAAGCGCCGGGAGATGTTCTCGAGTTGGTCGATGTACGTCCCAATGATGAGAACATTGTCTTCGCGATGTTTCTTCAACAGGGAGTCGATCACGTCGAGCTTGCGGGGATTCGAGCTGGCGATTCGAAACTTGCCGTTGGCATTGGCGCGCTCGTATCGGTCAAACTGTCGCCGGGAAAACGGGACGCGAACTTCATAGCAGCTTGTGTCTGCGATAAAGCCCTGCTGCTGTAGCAACTGCCATGGTAGGTCGTAGCGTTTGGGCCCGACCAGCGCAAAGACGTCGCCTTCGCGACCGTCTTCGCGAACCAGGGTGGCCGTGAGGCCGAGACGCCTGCGTCCCTGGATGGTGGCGGTTGCGCCGAAGACAGGAGCGGGAAGAAGGTGCACCTCGTCGTAGACGATGAGCCCCCAGTCTTCATCTTCGAACACATGCAGGTGTTCGAACTCCGCTTCCTTGGAGCGGCGCCAGGTCATGATCTGGTACGTCGCGACGGTGACGGGCTTCAGGACCTTTGTGGTGCCGGTGTACATGCCGACATCCGCCTCGGTGAGCGAGGTCTTGTCGATAAGCTCACGCACCCATTGGCTGACCGCAGCTTGATTGGTGGCGAGAATGAGCGTCTTGGTCTTGACCAGACTCATCGCTGTCATCGCCACAATGGTCTTGCCTGCGCCGCAAGCCAGCACCACCACACCACAGCCTCCGCTGGGGCGCCCGTCCTGCCACCACTTGCGGGCAGCTTCCCACTGGTAGGGGCGTGGGTTGAAGGGCTTCCCGTTGCCCTCCATGGTCTCGGCAAGCTCCATCTCGAGCGGAGATCCCGCCCGGAACCCGGCAAGGTCTTCGACAGGCCACCCGGCTTGCAAGGCGCGCTGCTTGAAGATGCCGCGATGTCCCGGATGAATCCCCCATGCCC
Source organism: uncultured Pseudomonadota bacterium (assembly GCA_913044235.1). Lineage (GTDB taxonomy): Bacteria > Myxococcota_A > UBA796 > UBA796 > UBA2385 > CAJWOS01. The sequence goes on along the minus strand of CAJWOS010000056.1, from coordinate 8,649 downwards.
GTCGACCATCGGCCACCAAAAGCTCTGTCAGGGTGGGCTCTTTGGATACGAGCTTCGCGACATAGCCGCTGGCAAACTCAAGCCGAAGCAAGTCTTCGTCTTTCGGGTGGGGGACCAGCTTGACCAGTCCGTAGCGTTCGATGGTGCTCGAGACGGTCTCGAGGACATCGGGCGGCACGTCGAACTTGGACCACCCGCGCAATCCTTCGATCAAGCCCTCCTTCTTCAGGCCCGCGGATGCCGCGTTCCACAAGGAGAGGGGGGTGATCCGGTAGGTGTGCAGCAGCTCGGGCGAGGCCTCAAGCTCGGCGAAACGCCCAAGGAAGTCCCGAACATCCTCGTAGCGAGGATGTTGGGTTTCTACAAGGACCTTGCCGTCACCCTGGACGATGACCGGATTGTCAGGCCGAAGTTGCATGAAACATCTAGCAGTTCTCCCGTAGCGGCCGTACGCAGTGCAGTCGTGCACGAGTGCGTCAGGTCGATGGTCCACCTGCCCCAGGTTTGGGGAACGAGGCGCACCTGCATTGGAGCGAGAATGAACGGGGGAGTGACGGTGGGCTGCAACACCGCCCACTTCGTCAACCACTGAGCGGATGCTCAGCGTATGGTTGGAACGAAGCGCAACAATGGGTTGCACGACCGGCGCGCCAGGACCCCATGCGGGCGGACCCCAACGAAGCGTGGCGCGGCCACTTCCCTGCGGCGCGGAGACACGATTTGTTCTCCGGGCGTCAGGCGACCATATTTTACCTGTCGCGGCAGAATCGTCAAGGACCCGTGCCGTTGCAGGCGACTCAATCGAGGAATGGATAGCGCCATTCGGTGGGCGGACAGAGGTTTTCCTTGATGGTTCGTGGAGAAATCCAGCGCATGAGATTGAGCGGGCTGCCGGCTTTGTCGTTGGTCCCGCTGCCCCGCGAACCACCGAAAGGCTGCTGTCCAACGACCGCCCCTGTGGGCTTGTCGTTGATGTAGAAGTTTCCGGCAGCATCACGCAGCTCGGCGGTTGCGTGGTCGATTGCGGCGCGGTCTTGCGCAAAAACCGCGCCGGTCAGCGCATAGGGTCCAGTGTCGTCAACGACCTTGAGAATGTCTGTCCAGTCTTCGTCGTCATACACGTACACTGTGAGTATCGGGCCAAAGATCTCTTCTGACATCAGGCGGTGCCGGGGATCGTCTACGCGAACTAGGGTGGGTTCCACGAACCAGCCGACCGAGTCATCGGCGCGCCCGCCGGAGATCACTTCTCCAGTGGCATGTGCCAACTGTAGGTAGCCTTCGTGCTTTCGGAAGGCGCGTTCGTCGATCACGGCGCCGATGAAATTCGAGAAATCACGAACATCACCCATTGTGAAGTCGGCCATTCCGGCCACAAGGCGCTCCCGCAGCTCGCTCCACAGGCTCTTCGGCACATAGGCGCGACTCGCGGCCGAACACTTCTGCCCTTGGAACTCGAACGCGCCCCGCAACAGCGCTGTCGCCAACCGACCACAGTGTGCCGATGGGTGCGCCACAACGAAGTCCTTCCCCCCCGTCTCGCCAACAATTCTAGGGTAGGTGCGGTACTGGTGGATGTTCTCGCCAATGGTCCGCCACAGGTGTTGGAAGGTGGCGGTGCTGCCCGTGAAGTGCAGTCCGGCGAGGTCTCTCGAGGCGAGCACGGGGTCGCCAACATCGGCGCCATGCCCACCGAGGAAGTTGATCACGCCGGGGGGCATTCCCGCTTCTTCGAGCAGCTCGTACCCGTACCAGGCGCTCAGCATTTGGGTGTTCGATGGCTTCCAGATGGCTGTGTTGCCCATGAGTGCCGGCGCGGTCGGCAGGTTCAGGGCGATGCTGGTGAAGTTGAACGGTGTCACGGCGAAGACGAAGCCCTCGAGTGGGCGAAGATCGAGCCGGTTCCAGGTGGCGCTGGGTTGGATGGGGGGCTGCAGGTCAGCCATCATGTCGCGCACATACGACACATTGAAGCGCCAGAAGTCGATCAGCTCACAGGAGGCATCGATCTCTGCTTGGTGGCACGTCTTTGCCTGTCCCAGCATGGTGCTGGCGTTGATCCGTGCTCGCCAGGGGCCGGCCAGCAGCTCTGCTGCCCGCAGCATAATAGCGGCGCGATCCTCCCAGGGACGGTCAGCCCACGCGCGGCGTGCCGAGTTTGCCGATCGGATTGCGCGCTCGACCAGCTCTGGGGTGGCAAGGTGCGCCCTCGCGAGCACGTGTCGATGGTCGCAAGGCATGGATACGTCAACGGTACGGCCGGTGAAGATCCGCTCGCCATCCACGACGCATGGGATGTCCACAATGGTGGCGGCCTGTTCTGCGACTGCGGACTGTAGGGCTGCACGCTCCGTCGTACCGGGGGCGAAGGACAGGACAGGTTCGTTACGCGGTGTGGGCGGCATAAAGACGCCGGCGGTGCTCGGCACGATGGCCTCCAGGAACGGTTGAGAAAACGATACGCTACGCTCAGAAGCGCGCTTGCCCGTGGAGCGCCCGTGCTGGAGTGGGTATGCAGAGGAGCGACGGTGGCGTGTGCATCCTAACCAGACACCACCCTGCTCGTTGACCACCGGTTGCGACTGCGACCGAACTCTGGAACCGGTCCGCTGTCCACCCGCTCTGCCATCGTTGTGAAGCTCACCGATGCGACGTGTACGGAAGCACGTCTTGTGGGCGGCAAGGGGGCAGCGCTCGCGCGTGCGGTGCGGGCTGGAATGCCGGTTCCCCATGCATTTGTGGTGACCACCAGGGCGCTCGACCTGCACTTGCGGCACCATGATCTGTACCGTGGAATCCGCGAAGGGGATCCGACACTGACAGCACACTTCACGGCACTTTCGCTGGAGCCGAGTGTTGCGGGTGCGCTCCGGGAGGCGGCGGCACGGCTGCGCGGGCCCCTGGCAGTTCGGTCTTCCGGCGTTGCGGAAGATGGAAAAGATGCGAGCCATGCCGGCCAGTTCACCACAATCTTGGGGGTTCGAGCGGGCGATTCCCTCGAGCAGGCGGTGATTGAGTGTTGGGCCAGTGCATTTTCCGATCGAATTCGTGCATATTCGCGCGTCCGAGGTCGCAGGCGGAACGCTCTGCAGATGGCCGTGGTGGTACAAGAAATGGTTCCGTCACGATGTGCCGGTGTGGCCTTTTCCATCAATCCCGTCTCTGGCGACTGGGGTGAAATGACGGTCGAGGCTGCCCATGGCCTCGGGACTGCCGTAGTAGACGGACAGATCCTCCCCGACTTCTACCGAGTCCGGCGACCGCGGCGGCTGTGGCCTGGCTTTCGGAGGGTGTCGGGTCGCCTGGGGCTCTCGGAGATCGAGCGCGAGGTCAACCCCCAGGCCATGCAGCAGGTGCTGCTTCCGGATGGCGGGACCCAGACCGTCCCGGTGCCCGAGTCTCAGGTCCGTGCAGCAAAGCTCTCCAAGCGACAGCTTGCGCGCGTCTGTCGGCTCACATTGCAGGTGGAAGCGCTCGAAGGCGGTCCTCGCGATGTAGAATGGGCAATCGACGCAAACGACCGCGTCTGGCTGCTGCAGGCACGTCCCATCACAGCGATGCAGGACACCCGTCGGGATGGGGCTGTGGTGTGGACGCGTCGCTTTTTGGGCGAGCGATGGACGGAGCCGGCGACACCTTTGGGCTGGTCCCTTGTGCGCGATGAGCTGGAGTGGCTGATCGCATACCCGAAGACGTCAAGTCGGTATCTTGGCGGGGCACCTCCCACCCGATTGCATCGGTTCGCGCCGTACATGAACTCCACGATATTCCGTCACCTTGCGTTCAAGTTGCCGGGCGCGCCGCCTCCGCGATTCATGCTCGAGCTGCTGCCCCCGGAGGAAGAGTCTGCGTGGCTTCGTCGGCATGCGGCGTCGCCGGACTGGCGTGTCTATTTCGACATCCTCTACACCACGCTGCGCGAGCGCCGCTGGCAGCGCTTTCGCTGGAACCCACTGCGCAATTGGCACCATTGGGCGGAGTTCGAGCGCGCACTTCCGAGCTTACTGGCGAGTCTTCCGCCCGTGCATCAGCCTGCAGCACGTGCCGAGGGCGCCCGAGGCCTGGTCCGTGCCTACATCAAGGTTCATGTGTGCAGCCTGCTGTTTGCGAACATCGGCTTTGAGGTGGCCAGTTCTCGACTTGAAGCGGCTAGGCTCCACCACCTTGTGGATGTCGTCTTGCGACCGCTCCATGCGAGTGCCACCGTGCGGGCCCACCAGGCACTGTGGGAGCTCGGGAGAGGCAGCCGTACCCGCGCTTCGGTCCTTGAAGAGCACGGGAATCGTGCGCCAAGCTCCTGGGAACTGTTCAGCCCCCGTTGGCGAGAGTCACCCGATATGGTGGATCCGCTTGCACGGGTCGCTGCGCGTGGTGCAAGCCCGGTCGAGCAAGCGCGCAGTGCCACGCTGGAAGCCGACGCAGCAATGGCAAGCCTGCCAACCGATTTGCGCGGTTTCGTGCGTCTCGTTCGGCGGTACCTCCAGCTTCGAGAAGAGCAACGGGTGGCGTTCGAAGCCATCACTTGGGAGTGGAAGCAGGCATGGCTCGCGCTCGAGGACCGCGAGGAGCTACAGCTCCGGTTTCTCGATGTCGAGGAGGCGAGGGGGGTGCTGCAAGGCAGGCTTGAGCGGTCGGTCGCCGTCGACCTGATCGAACGTCGCTCTGCTGCGCACGCCGAGGAGTCTGAGCGCTGGCGGACAGGCGACTCCCCGCCGGCCTTTCTGGGGCATCACGTGCTGTCCACCGCTCTGGGACAGCGGCTTCGTGGACGAGGCATCTGTCGAGGTGTTGTGCGGGGGACGGCGCGCATCGCCCATCGGCTGGAAGATGCGCATGCGCTTCGGCCGGGTGAGATCCTGGTCACTCGGGCAACCGACCCTGGGTGGACGCCGCTGTTCCAGGTTGCCTCGGGGCTGGTCCTCGAACAAGGTGGGATGCTTTCGCATGGCGCAGTGGTGGCACGCGAATACGGACTCCCCGGTGTGGTGAACGTGGTGGATGCAACCCGCATGATTCAGACGGGGCAGCGCCTCACGGTGGACGGCTCGCGGGGTCTGGTGCTGCTCGAGTAGTGCCGGATGCGTCAGGCCGTATGAAACCACCGAAGGGTGACGCTTTCGCCGGTGTCCTGCGTGCGGGCGAGGCTCGGAATCGAAAAGTGGTTCGGGTCGCGCATGCGGCGTGCCCATGGGTTGAGGTACGCGCGCCCGTTGATTTCGTTGCTTGGTGTGGTTCCGTACTCGACGAATAGAATCCCTTGCACGTTGTCCTGCAGCGGGTCTCGAAGAATACTCGGTGACTGCTCGATGCCGTAGTGCAGCTGCATCCCATCCTCACCGGTGGTCATCCCCACTGGCTTGCCCAGTAGGAGTTCTCGGACGTAGCCGCGAGGCAGGTTCCAGGGCAGGCTGGATGCGCATACAGCGAGCAGCGGACGGTCGGTGCGGCTTGACCGGGCATGACGCCACCGCTCGAGCTCCTTGGATACGACCGACTGAACCGACTCCAGTGTTCGGAGGGCATCGAGTGGCCCCAGTGTGAACGCCACCACGCCCTCGCCCGGCTGGGCCCGTCGGCCGGTCAGGGCAAATTCGAGACTGATATCGTCGTCATCGTAAGCGGCGTATCGACCTTCCCAGCCGCCTCGATCGACCTCCTGCAGCCACATATCGATGGCACGTCGGACGGGCTCCGGGTCAAAGTCGTGGGGGAGCCAGCGTCGAACCACGACGGCCACCCGCGAGCGGGATGTGAGTCGGTCGAGGCAGCGGACGAGGTTTTCGATGATGGCCCGATCGGCGAGCGGGCGCAGCTGTCGGATGAAGGACAGCACGGAAACATCGACTTCCTCGCCGTCCGGGTCGGCAAAGACGAGGACTGGCCCCGGTGACTCGGAGCGGAGCACCTGCCACCCGGAGGCGTGGAGCACCGCGTGGGCGGCGACTTCGCCGAGCCCTTGTACGAACCGCCGATTGTCGAGGCTGTGCAGGAGCTCTTCCCAGCGGAGACCGACGCCAGGGTCTGCCTGCTGTGCCTGCTCCGAGAGGAACTGCCGCACATCGTTGCCGTCTGTCTCGGCGATCTGCCGCAGAAAAGAGTGACGGGCACCTGAAATCCGGCGGACGTCTTCGAGGATGGACGGGGCAAACAACGGCATGGCGTCGCTCGGGTGCAGTAGGTCCTGACGATCGGATTCGCGAACTTCTATCGTGTGTGCGTGGGCGTTTCAAGCAGATAGGTCGTGGCATGCCCAAGCATGTGTCCATTGTCGACGTCGAGGCCATGTCGGAGCTGCGGCAGGCCGGGGCTGTCGTCCTCGATGCGCGAAGCATGCGCCAGCGGGGGCTCCGATTTTTGTCCGGGGCAGTGCGAGTCCTTTGGACCGACACGTGTGCGGGGGGACAGCGGTGCGGACTGCTTGCGGAACCATCAGTCGTTGCGGAGCGGTTCGCGGGCCTCGGCGTGTGCTGGGCCCGACCTGTCGTGGTGGTGGGCGCTGGCGCGAGCGGGTGGGGAGAGGGCGCGCGAGTGGCGTGGAGCCTCGCATGGCTCAACCATCCGGCCGTGCATTGGCTGCCTTTGTTTGGCCCACCCCCCAAGGGGCGCTCCGGGAAGAGCATCAAGCCCAGTACTGGATGGGATGGAACGGTGCGAGACGAGCTCCGGGCGCCGAACGGCACAGACATCCCTGATGGTTCCGTTGTGGTCGACGTCCGGAGTCCGACAGAGCAAGCTGGCGCACGTCGGTATGGAGAGGCTCGGGGAGGGCACATCCCAGGCGCACGCTTCGTGACTATGGAAAGCCTATGGTCTGCGTCGGGGATGACCCATCCCGACCGGGTGCGTGCGCTGGCTGTGAACGCGGGAATTCCACTCGATGGGGACTTGGTGTGTGTCTGTACCGGTGGGGTGCGGAGTGCGGCGGCGGCGCTGATGCTGGAAGCGGCGGCCGTGGGGCGCACGATTCGCAACCACGACGGTGGAATGTGGGCCTGGTCGGCGGATCGCTCCCGGCCGATGCAGTGCCGCCCTTCACTGGGCTCGAAACCAAGCTGATCGGAAGGTACCGATGGGAATGCTCTACGAAGGGCGCTGGGTGAGTGGTGCTCCAGACCGCGCGAAGGCCGAGGGGGTCTATCGGCGCGCGGAAAGCCGGTTCCGAGGCTCGATGGAAGGTTCCCCTAGAACAACGGGGGGGCGGCATTGGCCAGTCGATCCACAGCGTTACCGGCTCTACGTAGCCCTCGCCTGCCCCTGGGCGCACCGAGCCCTCCTCGTGCGAACCCTATTTGGACTTGAGGAAGCACTGCCGGTGGCCATTGTGGCACCCGAAATGCTGGACGAAGGTTGGGTGTTCGATGCCGAACACCCTGATCGGTTTGAAGGGCACTCGCGACTGCAAGACCTCTATCTGCAAGCCGACACGCGCTGCAGCAGTCGGGTGACCGTACCGGTTTTGTGGGATGTCTTCGAAAAGACCATCGTCAACAACGAATCCTCCGAGATCATCCGAATGCTGGCCGGTCCGTTTGCCCGTCTGGGCCGGAAGGATGCGCCGCTGTATGGCTATGATCTTCGACCGCATTCACTTCGGGACCAGATCGAAGCGCTCAACCACAAGGTCTATGACCACGTGAACAACGGCGTATACAAGGCAGGCTTTGCGACCACCCAGGCCGCATACGACCATGCGGTGGGTGCGCTGTTCTCCACCCTCGACGAGCTTGAGCAGCGCCTCCGAACCCGTCGTTGGCTCGTCGGAAATGTCTTTACCGAGGCCGACTTGCGGCTGTTTCCCACGCTGGTCCGTTTCGACGCCGTGTACCACGCACACTTCAAGTGCAGTCTGCGAATGCTTCGCGACTACCCAGCGCTGTCGGCTTGGACCCGCGATGTGTTTCAGCTTCCAGGAGTGAAGCAGACCGTGGATCTGGCCGATGCAAAGCGGCATTACTTCGGCTCGCACCGAAGCATCAATCCGCAGGGAATCATTCCGGTGGGCCCGGAGGTTTCGTTTGCTGCGCCGACAGATCGGGGGCTCTTGGGGCCGAGCCCTGTCGCTGCTCGATAATCTCGGCAGCGATGGCGACAGCGATTTCTGCCGGGTTGCGGGCCCCGATGGCGAGTCCGATGGGGGCCTTGATTCGGCCAAGCACACCGGCATCGGCCTGCGGGTCTTGGTGGATTGCATCGGTGAGGAAGTCACGCTTGCGACGGGCGCCCAGCATCCCGATGTAGGCCAGTTGGATAGAGGAGAGAGCGGTCACGATCTGGACGTCTCGCCCATGGTCATGGGTCATCACCAGAACATGGGTGCGCGGGGAGGGGGGTGGCTGGGTGCGGGCATGCTCCACGGGGTCGACCAGCATGCGACGACAAGCGGGAAAGCGTTCCTCGGTGAGCAAGTCCGCGCGGTCGTCGATCACGGTGACTTGGAATCCGAGCTGCTGGAGGAGGGGAATGACGGCACGAGCCACATGCCCGGCGCCATAGACTGCGGCGGGAATGGCCACAACGAGCGGTTCGATGAAGACCTCAACTCCGCCGCCGCAGCACATACCGAGATCATCGGCGAGGGCAGGGTGGATGCGCTCGGCGGTTCCGGTTTCGAGACACCGAAGGGCCGCTTGGATGGTGTCGTGCTCCAAG
>CAJWOS010000055.1 GCA_913044235.1 uncultured Pseudomonadota bacterium | reverse complement strand
TAGGGTATCGACTTCGGCCGAGATCATGGACTGATGTGATGCACGGGTCGCGGCTCGCTCGAAGTGCTTGATGATGACTCGGCTGTCGATGTGGGCGTCTTCAGCCCGATACACGGTGGCGTTTTCGCCGACCCCGATGGGGTGGATACGCCGAAGCCGTTCGGCGTTGTCGAAGTCTTTTGGGAAGGCCGTGTGGCCGACCCCACTTGGGTCGGGGAGTGTGTCGACACCTGGATCAGCCGTCGGCTCGCGCTGGGCTTGGGGCGTTCGGATGCCGCCAGGTGCCAGTGCCTGCGGGCGAGCGGAAGGTGTGCTCGGTAAGCGATGGGTCGGCCGCGCAGCCGGTCGTCCCGAGGTCGGATGGCGGTCTGCTGGACTGAGCGGCATCGGAGCGGCGCCATTCGGGGATGGCGAGAACAGATGCTGAAACCACGCGAGCATGGCTACCTCCGCCGTCTTGCGGTCGGGGTGATGGGGCGAACCTGAAGGATCCAATGCTATACGGTCTCGCGGTTGGACTCAAGCGTGGTGCGCGATCGACCGGTTGTGCTCGCACCACGATACGACCGCACAATGACCATCCTCCGCATTCATGGTGCCCGCGCGCACAACCTGCGTTCGCTCACTCTCGAGCTGCCTCTCGGCCAGCACATCTCCGTGGTGGGGCCGTCGGGTTCGGGAAAGACCACCCTGGTATTCGGTACGATCGTGCGAGAAGCCCAGCGACGCTACCTCGGAGCACTCTCGCCACGAGCCCGACTGTATCTGGGGAAGCTTGGGCGTGCGGATGCCGCAGCCATTGAGGGCCTGCCGCCGGCGATTGCGGTCGGTCATCGAGATTTGGTCGCGCATGCTCGTTCCACGGTGGGCACCCGCAGTGGAATCCTGGACTTGTTGCGGCTGCTGTTCGCTCGTCAGGCGATGGAGCCGGAGGGGATTCCCCTGCGGCGGTCTCACTTCAGCTTCAACCATCCCGATGGTGCCTGTCCCGCCTGTCGAGGGCTGGGCTTGGAAGATCAGGTCGACCCTTCTCTACTGGTCTTCGATGCTTCCAAGAGCATCCGTGCTGGAGCTCTTCGGCCGACACTAAAGAATGGATACACCGTCTACAGCCAAGTCACGGTTGACGTGATGGACCGCATCTGTCGGGTGCACGGCTTCGATGTCGACACGCCCTGGTCTGCGCTCACCGATGCGCAACGTCAGGTGGTGCTGTACGGCACCAAGGCGCTGAAGGTCCCTTTTGGGAAACACAGCCTCGAGTCTCGCATGAAGTGGGAAGGCATCACCGCGCGCCCACGAGAGGAAGGCTTCTATCGAGGGATCGTGCCGGTCATCGAGGAGACCTTGAAGCGGAACCGCAACGAAAATGTGCTCCGCTTCGTCCGCTCGGTACCGTGCTCTGTCTGTGATGGCACCCGACTTGCGCGGCCTGGGAGAACCGCAGTGCTGGGCGGTCGTACGCTCCCGTCATTGTTGGCGATGTCGGCAGTCGACCTCCCGGAATGTCTCAACGCACTGCCTCGTTCCGCAGTCTGGGAGGCGGTTGCGCCGGAAGTCCTGGCACGACTTCAGCGAATGGTGCAGCTGGGCCTCGGGCACCTCTCGCTGGACCGGCCCAGCGGCTCCCTTTCAGGTGGGGAAGCCCAGAGACTGGGACTGGTCGCCCAGCTCTCCGCAGGGCTGGGAGGACTCTTGGTGGCGCTCGACGAGCCCACACTGGGGTTGCATCCGGAAGGGCAAGCCGGGATGGCGGCCGTGCTGGATGCGCTGCGGTCGATGGGCAACACGCTCCTGGTGGTCGAGCACGATCCCGATCTGGTTCGGCGTTCCGACCATCTCGTGGTGCTCGGTCCCGGTGCGGGGGTGGATGGTGGAAGCCTGATGCATGCAGGGGCGGTCGATGGGGGACCGGGGGGGGCGGACCCTCTCGGCCGAATGCCTGCTCCGAAAGAACGCGTGCGCGTTCATCGTGGAGCCATCACCCTCGCGGGGGCGCGGCTGCACAACCTGAAGGGTGCGTCGCTGTCGGTCCGACTGGGTGCGTTCAATGTGGTGACCGGCCCATCCGGAGCAGGGAAGAGCTCTCTTGTGTTCGGTACTCTGCTGCCGGCCCTGGAGGGTCGGGCAGGTGGTCCGTTCACATCCCTTGAGGGGGTTCCGAAGGGTCTGGTGGTGCGCGGCGTGGACGCCCAGCCCATCGGTCGAACGCCACGCAGCACGCCAGCCACCTGGAGTGGCGTGTTCGATCTCATCCGGAAGCGGTTCGCTGCAACACCAGAGGCCCGTTCGGCGAAGCTCTCGGCGAGCCGGTTTTCGTTCAATACGAAGGCGGGGCGCTGTCCGGACTGCGAGGGGCTGGGTGTCCAGCGCATTGGACTGCACTTGCTGGCCGACGTGGAGGTGGTGTGCGGTACGTGTGCCGGGTCGCGCTACCGGCCCGAAGTGTTGGCGGTGCAGCTGCGGGGCAAGACCATCGCCGATGTGCTGGGAATGGGCGCTGCCGAAGCGCTGGAGTTCTTTTCCGAGGATGGTCCGATTGCTGAGCGACTTCGCTCCATGGTGACTCTCGGACTGGGCTACCTTTGCCTGGGGCAGTCTTCGGGAACGCTCAGTCGGGGAGAGGCACAACGGGTGAAGCTGGCCACTCTGATGGGAAAGCCGTCTGCTGCGCCGTCTCTCTTGCTCATGGACGAGCCCGACCGTGGGCTGCACCCGATCGATGTGCAGCGCCTGCTCGGGGCCATTGATGCTCTGGTCGATGGTGGCCACACGGTGCTGGTCATTTCCCATCACCGGCACCTTTGGGCTGCCGCCGACCACCGAGTGGAAGTACGCGGCGGTCGCACCCTGCCGGCTGCACCGCTGTCGTCGATGCCGCTGAGCCCGGTTCGGAAGCCCCGTCCGCCGGCGCCGTTGCCAGGCGCAATTGTGATGAAGGGTGTGCGTACCCACAACCTGAATGGGCTGAATGTTCGCATTCCGCATGGCCAGCTGTCCGTGATCTGCGGTCGCTCGGGCAGTGGCAAGAGTGCGCTGGCCTTCCACACGCTGGTGGCCGAAGCCAGGGGACGCTACGCCGAGAGCCTACCGTTCGCAGTGCGGCGTCATATGCGGAGACTGCCTCGTCCTGATCTGGACTCGGTGAAAGGACTCACGCCCGTGCTGAGCCTTTCTCAGCAATCTGGACGTGCGGGGAAGCGGTCCACCGTAGCCACACAGAGTGGCCTGGGTCCGCTATTGCGCTTGTTCTATGCACGCGCTGGAATGGTGGATGGCGCGCCGTGCGGGATGCGCGCGGAGCAGTTTTCGCCCGATCAGGTGTGGGGTGCATGCCCAGCATGTGACGGACGTGGTGTGGTGGACCGCTGCAGCCCCGAGCGGCTTGTGACCCACCCTGGGCGTTCACTGCGCGCAGGGGCCCTGGCCGGCACCCGTCCAGGACGGTTTCTTGGCGAGCCCGCAGGGCAGTACCTGGCCACGCTGGCCGCCTTGCTGGGGGAGTCCACACTGGAAACGCCCTGGTCGGAACTGCCGGAAGGCACCCGTGCTGTGGCTCTTTATGGTGCCGGAGAGCAAGTGGTTTCGGTGACCTGGCAGTACCAACGGGGTCGGCGCTCCGGAGCGCACACCTTTGAGGGCACCTGGGACGGGCTGTGTGCTCGGGTGGAGCACGAGGCCCGCTTGCGAGCCCGTCGAAAAGATGCGGGCGAGTGGGCCGCGCTTTTGCATGCCATGCCTTGCTCGGTCTGCAACGGTGAGCGCTTGCAGGCTCGGGCGCGTTTGGTCACCGTTGCAGGTTGGTCGCTCCCCGAGCTGATGGCCCAACCACTTGACGCTCTGAGAGATTGTTTTGAACGGGATGGCTTTCCACCAGCACAGGCCGCAGTCTTCGATGCGATCTGGCCGGAGGTTCGAGCGGGTGCTGAGGCGATGGTGTCTCTCGGTCTGGGTCACCTCACGCTCGATCGGCGGAGCGCCAGCTTGTCGGACGGTGAGCTTCAGCGGGTACGGCTGGCAGCGGTCTCACGATCTGGGCTCACGGGCGTCACGGTAGTGCTCGACGAGCCTTCTGCAGGGCTGCACGGGCGAGCGGTCGCAGCGCTCATGGGTCGCCTTCGCGTACTTCGTGATGCTGGAAATACTGTTGTGATGGTGGATCACAGACCGGAAGTGTTGCGTGGTGCAGACCACTTGATCGAGCTTGGGCCGGGCTCGGGCAGCAAGGGTGGACGGTTGATCACCGAGGGGCCTCCTTCGGTTGTATTGGATGGATCCGGGCCGACGGCGGAGGCGCTGCGACGTGCTGGTTCGAATGGACCACCGGCCCAGCCCCTACGGAACCCAGCAATGGGAAACCATGAAGCGATCAAGTTGCGAGGCGCCAGGCTGCACAACCTCAAGGCAGTCGATCTCGACATCCCGAGTCGAGGATTTGTAGCGGTGAGTGGTCCCTCGGGGAGTGGAAAGACCAGCCTCGTGTTCGGTGTGCTGGGGACATCGGCCCGTCTGGGCCGACCCGTTGGATGTACATCTGTCACCGGCCTTGAGCGCTACACCATCGTGGAGCGCAGCGCACGGGGGGCCCAGACCGTCCTGGATGCACTTGGCTTGATGGCACCGTTGCAGGCCGCCTACTTGTCGGCTGCAGATCATGGGCTGCCGAAGAGAGCGTTTTCGTTTCGCAGTGCGGCGGGCCGATGCCCAACCTGTCGGGGGACTGGAACAGAGACCATTTCCATGGATGCGTTGGCCGACCTTGTGCTTCCGTGTCCAACTTGCGGAGGAGCGAGGTACCGCGCAGAGGTTTGTGCGGTCACCTGGTGCGGTCTGAGCATCGATCGGTTTCTCCTCCAACCGGTTGCGGACTTGCTTGGGGGGCTCTCGGAGGGGAGGCTGTCAGAAGGGGTGTCGTTGCTGGTGGAGATGGGTCTGGGACACCTCGCGCTCGGCCGAGCGACGCGTACGCTCTCGGGGGGGGAACGTCAGCGACTGGGTCTCGCAGTGCACCTACGCGAGCGGTCAAGCCCGGCTCTGCACCTCCTCGACGAGCCTGCACGCGGGCTGCACGAGGCCGACATCGAAGCCATGTTGGTTCGAATCGAAAAGTTTGTAGCACGGGGCGATCTGGTTATTGCAACGGTACATCGGAAGTCCCTGCTCGCTGCGGCAGACTGCTTGGTGTCACTTGGGCCCGGTGCGGGCGATGCTGGCGGACGGGTGGTGTCTGTACGGGGCACCTGAGGGCCTGGTCTCTTTGGCGGAGCGGCGAGAGGGCTCCGGGTAGGGTTCGAGTGCGGCGAGCGTGGCCGGGTTCGTTTAAAGTTGCTGCGCTCGCTGTTGTTCTGATTTGGACAAGCCGAAGAGGTCACCCACGATGGCATCGAGTGCTCTCTCCGTTGATCGAATGCTCGCTTCATCGGCGTGGTTGCGGGCCGCGGTCCAGCCGTGCAGTGCCACACAGAGGCGTCGAATCTCCTCCGCAGCTGTGGGGGCAGTGGCTGGATCGGGAATCGGAATGCCCAACAAAAAAGAGGTATCGATCTGCAGCATGCTCCCGAGGCGCTTTCCGTGATGCTTCAACCAGAAGTGCACCGCGGATGAGTTCAACACCCCGCACAAGTAGTAGAGGTCGATGCGGTCTGTCCTCACCACATTCACTGCGCGTGAGCAGTAGTACGGCTCATGCACCACGGCGAAGGCGGGACGGCGCACCCGCGTGGGGCAGATCAGCTTTGGTCCCGCTTCGAATAAGGCTCTGCGACGCGGCCAGTGCAGCTGGTGCCACGCCCTTGTTCCGGCGCGGGTTTCCCGCCGCGCGTGGAGCTTCTGGGAATAGCGGTCGAGTCTTGCTGTGATGACGGGTAGGTTTTCTCGGTCGAGGGTCGGCGCGGATTCGCGGGTCAGGTAGGCCAAGAATCCCTTGGGAGCGGCTTGCCCGAAGCGCACACCGGTGGTGTGGTGTGGGTGCATCAGAGCGCGTTCGTGCGGGTTCATTTCCGCTATAGATGCGTGGAGGAAAGCAGCATCTGGGCCACCAATGATTCCCTGACCTACTTCTGCACGGCGGATCTGGAAGCCAGCGTGGGCAGCCATGCGGCCCAGGACCGTAGCGGTCTGGGTGGTGACCAAAGGCATCACCGCTTCACCGATCGCCGGATCAATCCATGCTTCAGTATGCTCGAAAAGTTCGCGTGCTTTTATGGTCTCAGAAAGCGGTCTTGCGGTACTGTGGGCGAGCCTGGAATGGGCAACGACGTACCGCTGGCGGGCCCGTTCCTTGCGCAGCACATAGATCAGGGTCTGAATGCCGGCGTCGTCAAAGACCATCCGATCATGAAAGTCGATGATGGACTCGACTGTGGAACGCGCGCGTATCATGGCCCGAAATGGGCCAGCTCCTTGTGATTGTGGCCAGTTGTTCTGGACGATGAAGCCGTGTCGTCCCCCTTCGCGAAGACAGTCGAGACTGACCTTGGTGAAGGCGTACCAGAGGTCCATCTTGCCTCGGTACAGGTGGGCGTGGGGAGAATCTCGGAGCGCAACGAACGCCCTGCGATTCTGGTACTCCTTCACATAGGGGGGGTTGCCCAGTACCGCGTCGAATGGTTCCGAAAAATGTTCATGGAGATTGTCGAGCGCATCCATGCACTCTACGTTTGCAGTGAATGACGGCAGCCGTTGGAAAGGCGTTTGTTGCTCGGTCATGCCGTCGAGGAGCTGGAATGCCATCGACATTCGAGCGGCCTCCACCGCACCCGGATCGATGTCGATGCCGTAGATGCAGTTCTGGAGAATGCGGGTGCGCGTGTGAAAAGAGAGCTGGAGCGTGCCGTCGGCTCCGAGCAGCACATGTTCGCGGTAGGGGCTTCCAGGGGCGAGAACCTCAGACCGATGGGCCTCGTACCAACGTTTGTGCCAGCGCAGCAAAAACGCAAACGCTCCAGTGAGGAAGGCACCAGCGCCACACGCGGGATCGAGAATTCGAAGCTTGCGAGCGGTCAGGGGGGTCTGGTGTTCCAGAAGAGGACCAAGCACCCTCTCACATAGGAGCTCTACGATGGGTCTGGGCGTGTAGAACACGCCTGCACTTTTCCGCCGGTCAGGGCTCGGCTCCATGGTGAGACCGGCGGCGGAGCGACGGAACTCTTGCCCCAGGGACGACTCGTAGGCACGTCCCAGACGCGTTGCATCGAGTGTGTGGAACGGAAATGGCAGTGCGGCGGGGGCGGTTTGTTGAAGCAGCGTATGGAGCGCATCCTTAGGCACGTCCAGCTCGTCTGCGGAATGCGTCGTGAACAGGTGTCCGCCGTAGCGGGCATGCATCACTGCTCGTCGACGGACCAGGTCAGCCCAGGGTTGGGCAGAGTCGACAAAGTGTCGAAGCTCGGTCGCTGGGGCAAGTCGACGGGCTTCGATGCCCCGAAGGAACAAGACTCGGTCGAGGATGCGTTGGACAGCGGCGGTGAGGGTGGCATCACTGACCCTCGGGTTGGCCGGCCAGACCGCCTCCGCCAGTGCTCGACGCCACATGGTCAGTCGGTCTTGGAGATCCTTCTGAGCGGCGTTCGGACCCGTTGGAACGTCGACTGGTGGTGACGAGGGAGTCGACTTCATCGCTTGGCCGGTGAAGGGAGAAGAGAAGCGGGTGCTGGCATCCTACTGCACACGTTGCCCGCGCGGCGTCGGCCTGGTCAGGATGTGTGGCATCCAAAGGATAGCGGGCGGATGATCGTGCTCAGGGGATTCGGAGCGATGGGAGCAGAAAATTTTGACGAACGGTGGCGAAGCGAGATGGGCATCTGCGATACGATTGGAAGGCTCGGGCGAACGGTTTCTCCATCCTTGGCGGTTGGGTATCGGTCGAGCCTCCGAGTCGTTGCTCTTCTCCGTCCCGAGGTCTCCATGCGCTATCCTGGAATGCTTGCTTCCCTCTTGCTCGGAGCCGCTTGCACGACGGAACCGAAGCAGGACGCGGCTGTATCGACCGATGTCGGTGCCGAGGCAGATGCCGACACCGACACGGATGCCGATACGGATACCGACACAGATGCCGACACGGATGCCGACACGGATGCCGACACGGATGCCGACACGGATGCCGACACCGACGTCGAGACCACGGAGATCCTTGCCAACCCGGGCTTCGAGCTGGGCGAGACTTGGTGGAACGAAGCCAATGGTGTGGTGAACCACGTGTGGAGTCGTACTGGCGACCCCATCCACAACAGCAGCGAGATCTTCACCGCCCACGAAGGCCAAGCGGCGTACAAGATCTGGGGTCGCTACGCCGACCTCGTGCCCAATGACAGTGAGCATGGTCTCGATCTGACCGACCTCACGGCTGGCGACACCCTCACGTTCACCACACACCTCATGACCCATGCCGACGACCCACTCTCCGCCGGCAACAACGTTTCGCTCTTCCTTCGATTTTTCGACGAATCGGGAGCGACACACAGTGAAGTGGTTGGGGACACCAAGTTGGACAGCACCGCCACGCCGAGTGCCTGGACGGCGCACACGGTCCAGGCCACAGTCCCCGAGGGCGTGGTTCGAGGCCAGGTGGGGCTGCGGTTTCGATTGGGCGACTGGAGCGACACCGGATCGGCGTACATCGACTCTACCTCCCTCACGACGACTGGCACCGGGGCGGTGGACGGTGAGCGTCTCCTGGTCTGGCACGACGAGTTCGACGGTTCGACCATTGACACCACGAAGTGGACCCACGAGCTGCTCGAGCCGTACACCTACAACTCGGAGCTCCAGAAATACACCGACTCAACGGAAAACTCGCATGTGGATGATGGCCAGCTGGTCATCACTGCAGTGGGCGACTCCGCATCTTCCTATACGGGCTACACCTCGGCGCGCTTGAACACCAGCGGCAAGGGGGAGTGGCTGTATGGCCGGATGGAGGGCGCCCTGATGATGCCGAGTGGTGTGGGCACCTGGCCGGCCTTGTGGATGCTTCCCACCGACTGGTCCTATGGCGGATGGCCCAACAGCGGTGAGATCGACATCATGGAACATGTGGGCTGTGACGTGAACGAGATCGTGGGCACGGTCCACACAGGGGCCTACAACCACACGCTGGGCACCCAGCGTGGCGGCGACCTCATGCTCGACACGGCGACCTCAAGCATGCACGTATACGCCATTGACTGGACCCCCGACCAGATCCACTTCTCCGTGGATGGACTGCGCTACTTCACGTTCGAAAACGATGGTGCGGGCGACAGCGCCACCTGGCCGTTTGATCAACGGTTTCACTTCGTGGTGAATCTTGCTGTGGGAGGAAGCTGGGGCGGCTACTGCGGACTTGATCCGTCGGCGTTCCCCGAAGAGTATCGGGTCGACTGGATTCGGGTCTATCAGACCGATGCGGAAGCGAGCGGAACGCCCTGACGGCCTGCTCGCGTGAGGGGGAGTCCAGCAGACCGTGGTGCCGTTAGGTTGGTGATTTGTGTGGCCTTGCTCATGGGTTGGCAACATAGAATGGGCGGGAGTCTTGCGCGCCTCATGCCCTTCCCGTGGTGCCCTCGATCCGAGCGGCGTCTTCCCATCCTACCGACGCACAGGTAGAGTGTTCCGGACTGACCTCAAGGGTCGGCGCGTCGTTGCATCGTGGAGGCCCCGTGTCGCTGCTCGCTGTTCTGTTCGTAGCCGCCACAACGTGCAGTGCTGAGCCCATTGGAACGTACAGGGTGTCCTCGTGGGACACCTCCATCGACGGTGGGGAGGCGCGCACGGTTCGCTTCAAGATCCACTATCCAGCGGTCGCCGATAGCTATGGCGCCGATGCTGACAACACCGCTGGGCCCTTCCCGGTGGTCGGGTTCATGCATGGCTACCTGGGCTCCGCCTGGATGTACACCGAGACCGCCGATGCCTTGGCCAGCACGGGGGCGGTGGTGTTGAACCTCGACATCGAGACCGGCTTCAGCATCGACACCACGCGAATGGCGCTCGGCATGCAAGCCTTGTTGTGGTGGGTCGATGACAACAGCCAGGATGCCGAGCACTGGCTGTACGGCATGTCTGATGGTGGTGCCTGGGCGGTGGGCGGCCACTCGATGGGTGGTGTTGCGCTCGCGGAGCTCGTGGGTCTGGAGCCGCGTGTTCAGACCGTCGTTGGCTACATGCCGTACGAGCCCGATGGAGAACAGTGGCTGCCCTACGACTCGTTCACCGGAACCGCGTTGATGCTCGCGGGCTCCGAAGACACCACCTCCACCCCCGAGATGGTGGAGCTCTGGCACGACCGCCTCGCCGCTGCAGACCGTT
Organism: uncultured Pseudomonadota bacterium; assembly: GCA_913044235.1. Lineage (GTDB taxonomy): Bacteria > Myxococcota_A > UBA796 > UBA796 > UBA2385 > CAJWOS01. Next base: position 9,450 of record CAJWOS010000055.1, on the reverse strand, counting down.
CGTTGTACCTCAACCTCGAAGGCGCCGGACACCAGGCCGTGTCAAACTTTGCATGGGGCGAAGAGAGCATGGGGGACGACGAGCAGCGCGATTTGGTGATCGCACTCTCCGCAGATCTGCTGGAGGCGAACCGCACGGGAGACGACACCTTCCTGCAGTCGGTCTTGTGTGATCTGCCCGCGCCGGCCGCCCCCCACCGGTCTGTGAGCCACCGTCCGGTCACCATTGCGCAACCCGAAGGTGCCACCACTTTGCGCCTGTCGCTCGGGGGGCTTCCAGACACCGAGGCTGTGGTGTTTGCTGGGCGTGGACCCGACACCACCAACACAGAGCTTGGCCCGATCGACCTTCGCAGTGGCGTGGAAGTCGGGCGCTTCGTGCTGGAAGACGGCATCGCCTGCGGTGCGATCGAGCTTCCCGACGAGCTCGCCAGCCTTGCCTGGATCCAGGTTGCGCATCGCTGGTCGGAGGCGGAGGTGGTTCTCGGTGCGCCCATCGATGTCTTTGGCGTGGGCGACCCAGGCCCCATCGACGACCCCGAGCCCGGCGAAGACTCTGAGGCCGACGAAGACCCTGGTGCCGAAGAGGAGGGCGAGTCGCCGACCGAGCCCGGTGGCGATGCAGACACCGATGCCAGCGCGTCGGGCACCACCGACGAGTCGGATGTGCAGCCCAGCACGGCCACTGCTCCCGGCGCACAGGACGGCAAGGTCGCCGGCTGTGCCACGCGGGGTCGAGGAGGCATACCCAGTGGCTTCGGCGTGTCTCTGGGTCTGTTGGCGCTCCTCGGTCGGCGGCGGCGATGAAGCGCACAGCCGGCTGCTCGACCTGGCAGACGCGCACCTGATGAGGCACGGCTCCCATGGGTTCAGCTTCCGCGGCCTGGCACGAATCCGCGAGCTCAAGCCACCTGCGGTGCACTCCCACTTCCGTACAAAGCCGGAGCTCGTGGTGCTCACAGTACACCGGTAGAGTCGGCGCTTTGATGCCTGGACGGCCCTGGTCTCGGGCGAGTCACCTGCCCAGCAGCTGTGGGCCGATGTGGCGCTGGGACAGGCTGTGGGGACGGAGGGGCGCACCTGCGCTCTCGGCATGCTTGATGCCGAGGTGAGTACTCCGCCCGAGGCATTGCGCAGCACGGTGCTCTTCGTCGTCACCCCGGTGGTGGCTGCAGAGCTACTTGGATGCACGCGGATCGGTGCCCAACACTGGGCCCGCACGATGGGGGAGGGGGCACATCGCCGAGTGATGAAAGCGCAGACGCCCTGGGCGGGGCTTTGCGGTCCGTAGCCTTGTCTATGAAGACCTCCGAGTCTTCGGGCGCCGGTGGCTTGAGCCCACCGAGCCGTCATCCCGCTCGACTCGGTGTCACAGCCGAAGTAGCAGAGACGAGGCGGATGGCGGGCTGTCGCTGACCCAGAAAGCTGGAAGCCACGGAGTGTGAGATGCAGGTGCTGCGCTGGTGGATGGCCATCGCCCTGGGCGCGGCGTGCACGGCGAAAGAGTCGCAGGAGCCGGCGAGGGGTCTCGACACGGCCCACCCCAACTCCGAGACGGACCTCGACCCCGAAGCGGACCCCGACCCCGAAGCGGACCTCGACCCCGAAGCGGACACCGGGCCGGATCCGTACCCCGATGCGGATCGGTCGAACGGAGAGGTGCTGTTTCTGGCCAGCTGTGGAGGCGATACCTGCCATGGTGCGGATGGGAGCGCGGGTCCGGCCACCAACCTGCCCAATGTCATTCCGTTCTTCAACGATCCGCAGCTGAAGTCGATCATCACAAACGGCATCGGCTACATGCCGCCCGTTGGCTACACCGGGACCGATCTCACCGATGTGGTGGCCTACCTACGCACCACCTTTCCGTGAATCCTTCGCGCGTGATTCCATGGGAGGAGAGATGAAGCCATCGCAGCCGCTGAGCGTCTGCTCCGGGCCGAGGAGCCCGCGGTCTCCTCGGCAGAGGCCGAGCCGGGGTCTCGCCCGCCCTGATGTTGGGCTGAGCCTGTTCCGCTGCGGGCTCCGCCTCTGGATCTTCGGTGGCATCCTGTGCGGCTGTGCTCCTCGCCTGTCTCCTGAGATGGTCGAGCTGGCTCGGGATGCGGGCGCGCAGGTGGAGTGTGCACCGCTTCAAGAGCGCATCATCTCGATTGTCGATGCCATGGCGAGCGAGCCGGAAGATGGAGCGGTGTCCATGGAGTGGGGCATCCCCCATCGTCGACTCGCCTCGAAGCAGGCCATTCTCGAGGCACTCTCGGCGCTTGGGGTGGAGCATCGGGTGGTGTCGATGCCCGACCGGCACGTTCCCGTGGAAAACATCGTGGTGGAGCTTCCGGGAACCGGGGCGGGACCGGGTGGGGCTCCGGCCAGCGAGGTCCTTCAGCTCACGGCCCACTTCGATGTCTGGTACACGGCCGCCGACGACAACACCTCTGGTGTGGTGTCGGCCTTGGAGGCCATCGCAATCTTGCGGAATCTGGAGCTGTCGAGAAGCATCCAGGTCCTGTTCTACGACATGGAGGAGACCGGGATTGACGGCTCGCTCGCCTGGTGGGACCGGTATGGCAACAACCAAGTCCATGCCGTGCTCAATCTCGACGCCATTGCCTATGCCAGCGACAAGCCTGGCAGTCAGGCCGCCCCTCCGGGGTTCCGGCTTCCCTCGAAGGGCAACTTCATTCTCGGGCTGGGCAACGGCGCGGCGCGACATCACCTGCGCTGGATGGCCGAGCTGTCGGCTGAGATTCCAGACAGCGCTGCGTTCCTGGCGGTGTATGGACCGGCCGACAACGAGCATCCTGCCACCAACGACTTCCACCGCTCGGACCACTCTCCGGCTTGGTCCCGTGGCCTACCAGGGATCTTCATGACCGACACGGCCAACCTGCGCAACCCCCACTACCACCAGCCCACCGACCTTCCCGATACCCTCGATCCGGCGTTTCATTGTGGCGTGACCCGCCTCGTGGTGGGCTCGATGGCCGCCTATGCGGAAGCGCCTTGAGCGGATGGCTCGCTGCAGTCGTCTCCGCGGGTCTCGCAGCGGCCGGTGTGCACGAGACAGGACTCGGAGTGGAGGTGGCGCGGCACGACGGTCCGCGGCAAGTGTTGCTGGGTGTGGGCCCGCGGCTGACGCACCGCTACACGGCATCGGAGCACACGCACTGGTTTGTTCAGGGCAGCCTGGAGCGACTGTGGCTGATGGTACCCACTTGGGGACTCACCGCAGGTGGTGGTGTGCGACGGATGGGCCCGACCTGGCGTCCATTGGTCCTGCTCGAGGCCGCGGCGTATCCCTCGCGCATCGTCAAGCTCACCACGGAAGATCCCACGCCGCCGAGGTTGCCGGCCTCGTCGCTTCGGGTTCGCGTGGCCCCACTGGCATTTCGGCTCAACGGAACCACTCAGGTCTCTGCGCTGGAGGTGGCTCCCGGTCTGGGGCTCGATACGCCGCGGGAGACCGTTGCGTTCAGCGTGTCCTACTGCTCGTTGTTCCATCAGTGGTAGTGGATATCCTGCAGTGGCACGGGGAAATGCGGCTCCCATCGAGTCGTCGGCACATTTCTGACAGGTGCTTGTCACCGAGAGCAATCGTGGCGTCACACGAACCGGTGGGCGATGTGCTATCAAAGGGAAATGCGGAATTCTGTCCATGGTCTTTCGACCTGTGTCCTCCTCGTGAGTGCTGCGGCGGCATCGGGATGTCGGTCCAGTCAGGTGTGGTTCTCGGATAGCGAAGACCTCACCACAGTGCTCACCGACCACATGGACACCTCCACCGACACACTCGACGTGGCGGTCTACACCTTCACTTCCGAGGCGATTCGGAACGCCATCATCGATGCGAAGGGGCGAGGTGTGAATGTGCGGGTGGTCATCGATGTGTGGGCCACCAATGACCCCATTGCGGCATCGCTCGAAGAAGCCGGTGTCTCCACCAAGAGGGCGGCTGGATACGACAACACCCAGGGCGGCCCCGGCATCATGCACCACAAGTTCGCCGTCGTCGATCAGCAGAGCGTGGCCACGGGGAGCTTCAACTTCACGCTCTCAGCTGACTCGAAGAACCACGAAAACCTGCTCATCGTATCGGATCCGGCCCTTGCCGGTCAGTACACCAACGCCTTCGACCAGCTCTGGAAACAGGCGGAGTGACCGATGAACCGTAGCGCTGAACGTCGCCCACTCGCTTTGCTGCCGGTCGCGGTATGGGCCCTTTTGGGAGCGCTGCTGCCGGGCACCGCGGCCGCCCGCACCTACCCGGTCGAGATTGGCGAGACCAACGAGGACGAGCTGCGGAACCTCTACGAAGACGGTCTGCTCTCGGCGGATGAGTTCGACACGCTTGTGGAGCTCTTGAACAATCCGATCGATGTCAACCGGGCCAGTCGCCAGGAACTCTATGACCTGCCGTACGTGACCCTCGCGACCGCGCGCAGCATCGTGCTCGGCCGGCGCAAGGGACCGTACGCGTCGCTCAAAGACATGGCCGAACGGGTGGAGGCCGTCACGCCCGATGTCCTCGACCAGATTCAGCCATTCGCCACAGCCGCGATGCGTGAGCGCTCTGGCTTCGACAAAAACAAGGTCACGGGGAAAGCGCGGATTCGGACGGGGATGTACTTCGAAGAGGTCGAGCCCATCGAGGGAGACCACGCGAACCGAACCCACACACCGCAGCAGCTCGGGTACGCCAACCTTCCGGCTACCCAGGCCAACGCAGACGTCACCTACGACCGCACCTACTCCGCCGGCGCTGTGGTGCTGTCGCAGCCCGACATTCGGGGCATCGCTTTCAATCCCCAGAGCCGCGACTTTCATGCCACCTATGGGCAGGTTGTGCAGCTCGGCCGGATCTACACGGCGGTGGAAAAAGAACGCTGGGAAGTCATTGTGGGCTCCTATTCGGCTGGATTCGGCCTCGGGCTGACCTTCGACCGCACCAGCCGCACCCAGCCCAACGGCTGGTACAAGGATCTCTCGGTCACGGCCGACGAATTCTACCGGCAGTTCCGCCTGCCGCGGCGCCTTTTTGGTGCGGCCGCCACGGTCTACACCGACATTGGCTCTTGGGAAATGGAGTCGACCGTGTTCACTTCGATGGACCGGTATGACCTCTACCAGTACGACATGGGCATGACCGGAGGTGAGGCGGTCGACTGGACGGAGGTCGAGACCGACTCGCCGCGGGTCTATATCGAAGGGCAAAAGGTCGGCTGGATGCGAATGCCCAATGCCTACCGAGAGTCTCTGGCCGGGGTCAACACCACTTTTTCGGATGGCGCACGCTCGAGCGTGGGGCTCACGGCCTATGCGGGCACGCAAGACCGGACCGTGCTCGACGGAATGAACAACAACGACGAGTTTGTCATTCGCGGCGGATACCCGGTGCTCACCGATACCTACGGTGCGGTCGGCCTCAACGGCTCATGGGGTACCGGGATGGTGGACTTCTTCGGCGAGTATGCCTACTCGTTTACCGGTGGCTCCGGCGTGCTGGTCAAGTCGATCATCAACCCCACTGGCGGTGAGATCGAGCTCTCTGCCAGGCACTATGGCACCGAGTTCGACAACCCTCATGCGCGAGGCACCGCTGCCCCCGACGAATACCAGGGTATGCGCGACCGCGACGAGCAAGGGCTTCGTGCCAAGGGCTTCTACGACATCACAGAGGCGGTGCGCTTTACCGGCACCGTCGACTACTGGCGGAGCAACCTGGAGCTCGCGCCGCTCTCCAGCCTGATGATGTATGGCCGGGTGAACACATGGGTCGTCGAGAAGAAGTTTATGGTGGGCGTGTACGGACGGCGTACTGACCAGAACCTCGCCTCCTCGGGGCGGGGCAACGTGTACGGCGGGAGCACCGAAGACCTCTACGAGGACATCCAGGTCGAGTCTGGCACCTACGACCTCACCGAGGCCACCGACCGCTCTGGTACCCGGAACTTCACGGGGATGCAGGTTCGGGTGGTGCCCATCGCACCCCTCGACCTCTCGGCCCTCTACCAGCGCACCTGGACCGACACCGGTCTGCTGTACCCCACCGAGGAAGGGCCCTGTGAGTACTGGTACCAGATCGGCCACTATGGCTGGTTCAAGGCCCGGTACAAGGTCATCGACCCCACCACGGTCACCTGGCGAATCCGCTACCGCGACGACGACATCCATGGTTCGCGTGAGCTGCGGATGCTCGACACCTATCTGCAGGTCGACCAGAAGCTCCCGAACCGCTGGAAGATTGTGACCCGCGGGTTCATGGGCTGGAACCTTGTGGATTCCGAGGCCGACTTCAAGGGCTACTGCGACCGCCAGGGTGCGCCCGAGCTGAGCGGTAGCTGTGTGGCCAGTCCCAACGCCATCGACGACGACACCGAAGCCGAGACCGCCGAGAAGTTCGGCTATGTTTGGCTGTCGGTCGAGAAGAGGTTCTGATGAACATTCTCATTGCCCTGTCCTCCGCCGTGCTGGCTGCTCCTCCTGCAGCGGGTGATCTCGTGATCACGGAGCTGATGGCCGCACCTGCATGTCAGTACAACGAGTGGTTCGAGGCGCTCAATGTCTCGGGCGCAACCCTCGACCTCGATGGCTGCGTGCTGGAGGTGGAGAACCCCAGCAGTGGAAGTGTCACAGACCACTCGGTGGAGGGGAGCGCAGAGCTGGCCCCTGGGGAATACGGTGTGTTGTTCCGGTCCACGTCGAGCTGCGGCGATGCCGTGAATGTAGACGAGGCGGGCATGGTGAACGCCATCTACAAGTATGGCAGCTTGTCCTACAGCAACTCGGATCCCCGCATCCTGCGCGTTTCGTGCGGTGGAGTGATGGTCGACGAAATCCGGTTCGACAACTCGGCGTTCAACTGCAACGACGAAACCTACGCCGCTTGCTCCCTCCAGCTGGATCCATCGAGCACCATCAGCGCCGACAGCAACGATGACGCCAGTGCACCGGGAGGGGCGTGGTGCGAGTCGAATGCGGCTGACACGTATACCGACAACTCACCGACGAGTGAAGGCGGGCCCTACACGGTCCTCGGCACACCTGGAGCGGCCAACCAGTGTGGCGACGGCGGTGGAGACCCCAGCGGCTCCGGCAGTGACTCCGGCTCCGGCTCCGGTTCCGGCGACGACGGGGACGATGGGCCGGTGGTGGTTCCGCCCGATGTGTGCGTGCCGGGTGACTTGGTCATCAGTGAGCTGATGATCGCACCGCGGGATGGTGCCAATGCCGACGAGTGGATCGAAGTCTATGGAAGCGGCTCCGGCTGCAACCTGCACTCGTGCGTCATCCAGACTTGGACCGACGAAGAAGGCCTCAGAGACGAAGACCAGATCAAGGCCGGTGATGACAGCTTGCAGCTCGCACCGGGGGACTTCGCGGTGTTGGCACGCAGCACCTCGGCAGACCGTGATGCGGGTGGGATTGTCTGGACCGACAGCGCTGGCGACGACACCGCGGCCGCCTACCTCTACGACTACGGGGTATATCTGCGCTCCGATCCCGGCGAGGTCCGCCTCGTGTGCAACGACCAGCTGGTGGACTCCGCGCGCATGGACTGGGGCGCGTTTTCCGACCTCATCGGCGGTTGCCCCGATGGATGGTGCAGCGTGAACCTGCATCCCGAGTTTATGTCGCCCGAAGCCAATGACGATCTCGCCAACTGGTGCGTGCCTCCGGCCGATGAGAACCTGCACACCCATACCGACCCCAACGGTGATCTCTGGCAGCTTGTGGGCACTCCCGGTAAGGAAAACGACTGTCCGTTCTTTGACTGGCCGGTCACCGGGGAAGCGGCGTTTGTGGAGATCATGACCGCGCCACAGGGAACCAACGAGTGGTTTGAGCTGCACAATGCCACCGACCGCGACCTGGAGCTCACCTTGTGTGAGCTGCGGCGGGAGAAGTCGGGCTACGACGAGGAGAGTGGAGAATACGGCGTCCTGTCTGAGCAGAGCTGGCTCATTGGTGAAGACGGCGTGGAAGTGATGGTGGCGGCAGGCAGCGTGCAGTTGTTCGTCAAGGACGACTGCCTGAGCCCGGACGTCACCTCCGAGGACACGGGCTTCTCCTCGGCTTCATGCTCCTACGACGAGGTGTTCTACGGCAGCCTGAGCTTCACCGCAGACAGTGACGAAGCGCTCACTCTGGTCTGCCCGGATGCTACGGGCGGCACCGTGGTGGTGGACCGGATTGAGTTCAACATGGCGGTGCAGGGCGTGCGCGACGGCCATTCCCTGATGCTGGACCAGTCAAAGTACGGTCCCGACGCCCACACCATCAATGACAGCCCGGACGCGTGGTGTGAAGCGGCCTTCTCGCAGGAGTTCTACAAGGCCGATGAAGAAGACTGCAACTTCGGCACGCCGGGGGAGGCATCGGACTGCTTGACCGACCCGCTCAACCCGCCAGACACCGTGTGTCGCTGCAGCAGTACCTCTTGGAAGGGGATGTGGCTGGCGTGGTTGATGCCTCTGGCCGTGCTGTGGCGTCGCCGAGACTGAACCTGTGATCGTGCTCGTGACCGGCTGCCGCTCCGGGTTTGGGCTGCACACCGCCGTGCTTCTGGCCCGCGAAGGGCACGTTGTCTATGCGGGACTGCGCGACCTCTCCACGCGCGCCGAGCTTGATCGGGCTTGTGCGGGACTCGCGGTCACGCCTGTGCAGCTCGATGTCACAGACCCAGAGCAGCGCTTGGGCGTGATGCAGCAGATCCTGGGACAGCATGGTCGCATCGATGCCCTCGTGAACAATGCCGGCGTGGCCCTGGGGGGGTTCTGGGAGGAGGTCTCGGAGGCAGAGGTGCGTCGGGTGTTCGAGGTCAATGTCTTTGGTGTGTGGGCGCTCACCCAGCAGGTGCTACCGGTGATGCGCGCTCAGGGCTCCGGGCACATCGTGCAAGTCTCCAGTGCCTCGGGACGCATCGCGCTTCCGGGGCTGGGGGTGTATGCGGGGAGCAAGTTTGCCCTGGAAGGCATGAGTGAGGCTCTGCGGCACGAAGTCGGACCACTGGGGATTCAGGTCACTCTGGTGGAGCCCGGCCCGTACCGAACCGACATGACGACCGGTCCGAATCGCACTCTGGCTGCTGCGGCGGCGCGGCCCGACAGTCCATATGCAGCGAATCACGCGCGGGCGGAGGCGCTCTTTGATCGGATCTCGAGGTCGATGGGCGAGCCGCAGGATGTGGCGCACCGAATCGTGCGCATCCTGGCCACGCGGCACCCCCGTCTGCGCCATCCGATGGGCCTCAGTGCGAACGTCCGCCTCTTCGCCACCTGGTTGCTGCCGTTTGCTCTATGGGAACGACTGGTGCGAGCGCTCACGGCGCCGCGGTAGTGCCCTCCAAGGCGGTGCGCAGGTGGATGCCCCGTGGCAGATCGGGTGCGTTGTCGCCGATCAGGGTGCGCGCGAGGGTGGGATACAGCGCATACAGGGGGAAGTCGGCGTTTCG